>JAEHKU010000005.1 GCA_016838825.1 Nitrosopumilales archaeon
TCTTTTCCTTCTTGCGTAATTGGAGCTTCAGCTTCTTTTCCTTCTTGCGTAATTGGAGCTTCAGCTTCTTTTCCTTCTTGCGTAATTGGAGCTTCAGCTTCTTTTCCTTCAGCTTTTTCTGTCTTGGTGGATTTTGGTTTTGATTCTATCAATTCAAACTCTGGGACAAGCTTATCTTTTTGTGCAATTCTAACCTTAATACCAATTAACCCCATAGGAGTTCCTACGTATGCAGTATCTACTAACACTACAACATCTGCATGATGTCCTGCCCTCGGTAATACTCCATGCTTATGTTTTTCAAATGCGGAACGATCTCCTCTCAGTTTCCCAGATACAGTTATTTCTACTCCCATGGCCCCGCCCTCCATTATTTGTTGTAAAACATACATTGTGGCACGTCGAAAAGCAGTACCTCTACGTATATGCCCAGCTAATCTGTTTGCCATCACAGATGGGGAAAACTCTGGTTTTGGAATTTCAAGAACAGATATCTGTGGAGTCTTTAATCCAAAATCCTTCTCGAGTTTTTCAGTCAATTCTCTAATACCACTACCCTTTCTTCCAATAACAATTCCAGGTCTAGTTACATGAAGTGATATTTTTGTTCCAGTAGGAGTTTTTTGTATTTCAACATCAGAAAATCCTGCGTCTTTAATTTTTTCTCTCAAATAATCTTTTAGCAGCATTAAGTTATAGTTATCTTTTAGTACATTTTTTACTGCTGACAATCTTAAACCTCCTGTGCTACAATTTCAACATGTGTTAAAATATTATTTTTGGGTGTTGTTCGCCCGAATGCACGTGGGATAAATCGTTTTATTTTAATTCCTTTGTGCACTGTGACGTTAACAATTTTTAATCTATCCAAGTCCATTCCTTTGTATTCTGCATTAGACTCCAAATTATCTAATAACTTGATATATTCAGTTGCAGCCTTTTGTGGATACCTACCTGACATTACTCCTGGATCAGACTTGTGGCCTACTTGATTTTTGTATCTCCTAAATGGAACTGCTCTCCTTAATTTTCTTACATCACCTAAGAAATCTCTGGCTTTATCTAATCTCATTCCATTTATTGTATTTGCAATTTCACGTGCATGCTTATGTGAGATTTGTTTTTCCCTAATTGCAGAACGAACATGTCGTGTTTTATCATAATTTTGGAATGAATATTTGTAATCAGCCATGGTTATCACTTGAGTGGAACGTATAAGCTTGACCTAGAGGCTCCTACTCCAGGTGCACCATGAGAAACTCGTTTGTTTGTTAAAGCATATTCACCAAAATAATGGCCAATCATTTGTTGCACGATCGTAACAGGACGATATTCTTTTCCAGTAAATACATTAATCGAAACTCCCACCATATTAGGAAGAATGATCAAATCTCTAAGATGAGTCTTGATTGGATTCTTTAATTTTCCTTCATTTGATAATTTAATTTCTTCAATCACTTTTCTTTTTCCGTCAGTGATACCTCTACTTAACGACCTTCTTTGCCGCGCATTCAATTTTGCTAGTATTTTATCTAATGATAATTTTTCCAGCTCCGACAAGGACATTCCTCTATAGTTAAATTTTTTAACCAATGCTTTTCACTCGTATGGAAATGAATTTGCGGATCATTTATAGCATTCCGATTTTTGTTGCCAAGTCTCTAGCTTTTTCGATGTCTGCGAACTTGACAAAAGCTTTCTTACCATAAATGGTTTTAGATGTGTTAACATCAATTGCATCTTTGTTGTAAAGTGTCTTTATTGCATCAGCTATTTTCGATTTTGTTGCTTTAGGATTAACAATAAAACAAATCTTGCTTTCATTTTCTACCATAGAAAAAGTCCGTTCAGTGATATGCGGCCTAAGTACGATCTTAGTTGCTTCTTCAGTATTCATGTCAAAGTCGCCAGTAATTCCAGATATGGTGATTTTATTCTGGAAAGCTCACCAATTGCACCTTGCGAAAAAACTGTCAACCGAATAGGTTCTGCACCGGGAGCTAGATCTAAAACGCTAAGTTCGTTTACGCTTCGAACATCTACTCCCCTAATTGTTCCAGAAGCTAAAACGAGCTTTTTTGGATCTTTTACAACAAATAGAATGCTTTTACCAATTTTAGCACTTCTACCACGTAAGGCAGATTTTCCTGAACGCATTCTTCGGGTTTTTAATCTATCAAGATCAGTTTCAAGTTTCAGTGATTGAAGAACTTGGAATAGATCTTTTGATTTTGATATTTTTTCAATATTATCTGAAACTACAATAGGAAATGATTTAATATTTTCAATTTTATGTCCACGAGATTTTACAATCTCTTTTGATGCAGTAGCTGCAATTGCAGAACACAAGGCTAGCTTGTTTTCTTTTTTGTTTAATTCCTTGTAGATTACTTTTTCAGAAATAGGTGGATGCGCTTGTCTCCCGCCTCTAGTTGATGCAACCTGTGCACCTTGACCTTGTCTTCCGCCCCCACCACCACGCATTCTAGCAACCCTAGATTGACCATGACCAGTTGGAGGGTGATTTGATCTTGCTACTACATTCATTCCTGCCATAGCATGTCTTCCTTGAGATTGAAATTCGTGAGATTCTAAATGGACATAGGCTTTGTGTATCAAATCTTTTCTAAATGGAGTTGAAAATACTAGTGGTAATTCAACTTCACCCTCTTTAGAACCAGTTATAGAATATGTAAGAGTCTTCATACTACCACTTGTAAGATTTTTGGTTGAGTTATTTTAGATGTAAATTTTCTAACGGGTGTTCTTAACTTGATCAAGCGTCGATAAGTTCCAGGAACTGAACCAGCTAAAACTACAAAGTCACCATTCACCATTCCAAAATGTTTAAACCCGCTAGCAGGATTAATTTTGTACTGGCTTTTGTCTACATTATCCATAATCATAATTCTTTTATTGTATTCAGTTCGTTGATGAAATCCTCGCTGTCCAGCTCTAGGAACAGTAAACATCACGCTTGCAGGACTTATTGGGCCCAAACTTGCAACTTCTCTCACACTCTTTCTTGATTTGTGCTGTTTCCTTTTCACACCCCAACGAGTAATTGGGCCTTCCCATCCTTTTCCTTTTGTTATTGCTGCTACATCAACAGTTGCTCCATTTTCAAATACTTGATCAATTCGAACTTGTTTTCCCAACAACTTTTTTAGATAATCAAATTGTTTCTTTATATCTCCACCACTAACTGCTACTTCAAAAACAAATGGTTTCTTTTGTTCTAGTTTTGCATCCCTTGGGCGAAGCAATACTAATGCATAAATTTCATTAATTCTACCCAAAGTGTTTTCGGCCCGTGCAAGATCACCATCTTTCGATTTTGTCTTAAACAATCTTGTGGTCTCCTTAGGCAAATCTTTTGTATAAACATCAAAAACAACTTTCAAGCCTTCTCTCGAATTTGTGTAACCTCTAATCCCAATTACAGAAAGTGGTGGTGTTACAATGACTGTTCCTAAACTAACAAGCTGCTTTCCAAAGTTAGGAGTTTTTTCTTTTTCATCTATACTAACGATTTGTATACATCCCGCTTTAAATCCAGCATGTCCTAAAAGTATGGGTTCTTTAACCTCTTGTTTTGACCATGTTCGAATCCTAGCTTCCATACTTTTAGCTCTCCCCCTTGGAAGGTATGCAATACTCCCTCTACGGGGCTGACTGTGTTTTCTATGACCCATGATAAGCGGAAAATGTTCCTAGCCCCATTATAAGTTTATTATGAAAAAACTGGTTTTAACAAACTTTGAATGTTGATCTCAGGGATTTAACAAATCGCCAAGCGTTTTTACTATAATAATAACACCAATTGAAATTCCTACAATTCCAACTAAGATTGCTAAAACTAAGAATTGTTTTTTTCGTAACAACATAAAGATTGAGATCAAATTGTATTAAACTTGATTGAAATCATAGGAATTCAAAATTGTAAGTGTACCAAGTATAGCCTCTTCAAGGCGAACTGTTTCGGTACCTTGGTTTGGGAAAAAATTCAGTATAAGTGAGCGTGGAATTGTCTTAATTGTACTTCCAAGAATTTCAAACAATCCACGTCGTGGAGAGCCAAAAACGATAAGTGTGTGGGTATTATTTTGTAGAAGTTTTTTTTCCAGATTAATTGTTTTGCCTTTTTTTGAAGTGAAAATGATGTCAAGATTCCACTTAGAAAGCAATGTTGGAAGACTACCAATTTCTTTTACCATATATCCCCAGTATTCTTGAATCTCATTTCGCGGAATTTCTTGTATTGAAAGATTTGGATAATCAGATGTAAATTTAATAGTAGTTCTTTTTCCAGCCTTTTCCTTTCCAAAATATGGAATTAATTTATTAAAACCAACATGAACGAATCTTTTTCCTTGTGAATTAATGACTAATCCTTCACGTATGTCACCAGCCTTAACTTTTACAATGTCAGGCGAAACAGAATGATGCGGTGTTTTCAAAGGTTGCGTTATACCAGCAAATTTTAGTGCATCCATTTTTTGAAAAACTAATTTTCGAAGATATTGTGGAGTTTCAAGATAACGCAAAATAGTACTTAGTAAAAATCTGTCTTTTTTGTTTCCTTCTTTTTCCTGATAAATGTAAATCGTATCAGTTCGAAAAATAGAACAGGCTCTGCTTATGAAAGAAATTTTTCTAGTTTTTTCAAGCTGACTAAACTCATCAATTAGTGTTGAGTCTGGAATTGCGACTGATATTTTCAATAAACGAATTTTATTTGTTTATTATAAAACACTATGCGTCAGGTTTATCGATTTTATATTTTTGCAATGCAACTGAAGCATATTTTTCAATTTCTTTTTCTTGAATTTTTGTCAATTTCTTTGTGTCTTTTTTAACGTGTGACATCTTGATATGCTTTACACCTTGCTTTTCATCACTTGCAAGATATATGGAAGCTGTAGCAAGAGCAGATGCATCCTCAATAGACATATCAGGTTTGTAGTTTTTTTCTAAGAAATCTGTAACTTGGTCTGAACCCGAACCAATCGCTACTGCCTCATATGGAATATAGGTTCCACTTGGATCAGTCAGATATAGAGTGCTTCCATGTTGGTCTACGCCTGATATTATCAATGCAACACCAAACGGTCGTACACCTGCATACTGAGTAAACTGCTGACACTGGTCTGCAAGATGCTTTGCAACAGTCTCCACTTCAACAGGTTCATCATAAATTAGACGATTACTTTGAGAAAAGAAACGAGCATTGTCAACCTGGCTTCTTGCATCAGGAATATAGCCCGCTGCTGCTATTCCAATATGATCATCAACTTGGAAAATCTTTTGTGTGACGTCATTACTTTGTAGTTTACGAGGTTTTTCTTCTACTGCTAAAACTACTCCATCTTTACTTCTTATGCCAACCGCAATTGTTCCTCGTCTAACAGTTTCGATTGCATATTCAACTTGGTACAATCGTCCATCCGGTGAAAATACAGTTATTGCTCTATCATATCCTGCAGCGGCTGGTAACAATTCAATTTCACATTCTTTGAACGTTTAATTTAAGTTTAATCAAAGTCCGTAAATGCATTACGAAATCCCATTTTACGGTCACAAAAATATACGTTCAACACACCAGAAAACAATTGAGATTACAACAGATCCAAAGTTGTCGACCAATGGAAATTGTATCATTGGTGTTAAATCAAATTCTGGATGCAATGGAATTCCAATAACAATGAAATCGCATTTACGTAATTCAAATTCAGATGTAACCTGTACGATCAGCGTAGATAAGTTTACTTTTAAGATTAAAGGAAAAGGTCATGAAAATCTAATTTTATCTCATCCACATGATATTGTTATTAGAAAAAGCTCGTTCACATGTCCTCGTACTTTGGCAATAAAATGTGATAAAGCGTCTAACGATATACCAAAAGAAATGATAAACATGTTGCAGAATTCTGACACAAAAGGAATTTTTGCTATTGATGTTACTTGATTCTAATTTTTGTTGTAACTAGAAGAGTGATTATTTTCTAACACATTTGTTAATGCGCGATTCATAATTTCCATTAAGATAAAGTCAACATAACCTGGTTCTAAGTTCTTCTCTTTGTTTTTTTTCTTCACTTTGGCTAAGCTTTTTTCTGTAATACTGTTCATCATCTTCTGCATTCTTGTAGTTGTAATAATTATTATTCTTTCAAAGTCGGAGTCAAAGTTAGTAGGAATTTTAAAATTTAGCAATTTAGTGGAAGTACTATAAAATTTCATTACTGCACCTCTTACTTCTTTGATTTTAACAATTTCAACTAGACCGGCATTTTTCAAGAGAAGCAAGTGATGCCGTACTGTGGTCTCTGCTTTATCATAACCTTCCTTTCTCAATTCAGCACATATGTTTTCGATTGCAAGCTTTCTACGATATAGAATCTGAAGGATTGCTGAACGAATGGGAGCCTCAATTGCTTTAGCCTCACGAGTCTGCAATGAAAGTATTCTGTTTACTCTAATGGGTTTTTCAAGTAGTATTGACAATCTTTTTTACAGTTTAAACTTGAGCTAAAAGAATTCAATATCACTTTTTTTTGTCTTAAAGCATCAAATTTGTTATGTTATCAAATTATTGATTCTAAAACTATTCTTATTATAATTTATTTATTAATATTGGACCATTACAAAAAACCAAAAAATTTTTTCAAAAAAAGTAATTTTCAGGAAATATACCCATTTTTGATAGCAGTGGTGTGTAAATATCCAAAACCGGTTACTTACTTCACTATGAAAACTTGAGTTAAAGTGTATTTCCAGTAATCCGTTGATATGATTCAATATATCTCATGGACATTTTTTCTCGTAATTCGATTGGAATCGATGGTGCAATTAGTTCTTTACCGGCTTTTCTATCATCCTCAAATTGTTTTTGATAACCATTTTCAGTCAACCAGTCTCGCAATAGTTGTTTATCATAGGCTTCTTGCACTCTCCCTACTTCATACGAGTCTTTTGGCCAAAGCCTGTATTCGTCTGGACCTATAGAATCCCCTAATAACATGTCGCCATTATGTTTTCCAAATTCTAGTTTAAGATCAGCTAGAATGTATCCGGCAGAATTAGTAATTGAAGACATTTTCTTGTATATCTCAATAGTAGTCTTCTCTAACCATTCGTATTCCTCTTCAGTAACAAGATTCTGATTTAGCACTTGTTCTTTTGATATAGGAAGATCATGAGTTGCTGATTTTGTAGTTGGATCGAATATTGGTTCAGGTAATTTAGCAGCCATACGAGTATCAACATTTTCTGCCAACAAAGTTTTACCTTCTTGCCATCGTTGAATTAGGCTTCCATAAAAATATCCTCTAACAATACATTCAATTGGAATCATTCGCATTTTTTTTACTATCATTTTATCTTTTCCTTCTAAACAAACGAAATGATTTGGAACTGATAATTGATTGAACCAAAATTCTGCAAATTTACACAAAACCTCGCCTTTCCTAGATATGTTATCCTTAAACTTAACATCGTATGCGGAGACTCTATCACTAAATCGAAATAATAGATTTCCATCTCCGAGTTCATACACGTCCTTTACTTTACCAGAATGAAGGAATTTCATAATCAAAATAATGTGTGTAATTTTAGGATATATTTTTATCAAAGGCAAATTATCATCGAAAGTTAACTATTTTTAATGCAGGAATTATCGTTGGTCGTTGGCAATTACTCTTGGAATCATTGGGGGTGGTCAGTTAGGGATGATGCTAACCGAAGCAGCGAAAACTATGCCTCAACATATTTCTAATGTGATAGTATTGGATCCAACAAAAAACTGCCCTGCATCAAAAGTAGGTGCAAAGCAAATTGTAGCCAACCTTAAAGATGAAGATGCGATTATCGAACTTTCAAAGAGAACTAGCATATTAACATATGAAATAGAGCTTGGTGATAGTCAAATCTTAAAAGAGATTGAAAAAAATACAAATGTAAATCCATCTCCAGAAACTTTACGAATAATTCAAGACAAATTTATTCAAAAAAAATTCTTGAGAGATAATGATCTTCCTGTTGCAGATTTTATTTCAATTGAATCATTTATTGATCTTAAAACAAAGATCACCGAGTTTGGTTATCCATCATTTCTTAAGGTCAGGAGAGATGCATATGACGGTCGAGGTAATTACAAGATAAAGCAAGAAGATGATTTACAAAGATCCTATAATCAATTTAAGGGAAAACAAGTTATGCTTGAAAAATTTGTAGACTTTAAAATGGAAGTATCAGTTATTGCTGCACGAAACACCAAAGGTAGTATTATGACATACCCATTAGTAGAAAACATTCATGAAGAAAATATACTTGAAATGACTATTGCCCCTGCTAGAGTAAGTAAGCAAATTGTAAATAAAGCTAAAGAAATTGCTGAAAAAACCATGGAAGTGTTAAGGGGAGCTGGTGTTTTTGGCATTGAAATGTTTGTAACTAAAGATGATACTATTCTTATTAATGAAATTGCTCCAAGAGTGCATAACTCTGGTCATCACACACTACAATCGACCAAGACATCCCAATTTGAACAACATCTAAGAGCAATACTTGGCTTAGAACTTGGTGAAACAAAACTATTACGTCATACTGTAATGTGTAACATATTGGGTCCAAAGAATTTTCAAGGGAAGTATCACGCAATAGAATTCGAGAACACAAAGGGAGTATATCTTAAAATGTATCAAAAAGATGAAGCCAGCCCTCAAAGAAAGTTGGGACACTTTAATGTAGTAGATGTTGACGATACAAAAGATATAAAATCTCTAATTGAAAAAGCTTTGAAATTCAAAAACTTGATCAAATTCAAACATGTTTGATCATACAACTAGAAATATCAATTAAAAACATCGTCACGTTTATTAAAATTCAACACACTGCGATATTGTGAGTTATAGAAAAAAACCTTTGATTGGAATTATAATGGGTTCTAGCTCAGATAGTAAAATAATGCAAGGCGCTGCAAAGCTCCTAAATGAATTCAAAGTTAAACACGAAGATCAAATTGTATCAGCCCATAGAACACCTAGTAGATTAACTGATTATGCAATTCATGCAGAAAAAAGTGGTTTCAGGGTAATCATTGCTGGTGCTGGTGGTTCAGCACATCTTCCTGGAATGATCGCATCACATACTATCATTCCTGTAATTGGTGTTCCAATAATGGTGTATAATGACAAATCGGAAAATGCATCCAATTCTTTCAAGTCATCTGCTTTTGGCGGATTAGATTCTCTGTTGTCAATATCTGAAATGCCAACGGGCTCCACTGTTGTAACTGTTGGAGTAAACAAGTCTACGAATGCAGGACTTTATGCTATAAAAATTCTTTCAAATGAGTTTAGTGATCTGAAAAAAAAATTGAAAACCCATAAAATTAACCAACACAAATCTGTTATTACCGAATCAGAAAAAATGAAACGCATGGGGCTTACAAAGTTTGCAAAGAAAAAGTTTGGTTAATTTAACAGCCTTATGTCATAATTTTAAATTGAATATCTCGTTTCTTTAGATGTTCTATGAGTTTTTGAGCATGTTTTTCATCCTCAGTTTCCAAACTAAGAGTGACTCCGGCAGTTCCAGCAGCTACATTCGAGCTCAATCTATCATGTAAAACTTCAACGATATTAACGCTTAATGATGCTATTTCATCAACTAGCTCCTTCAGTGCACCAGGCTTATCAGTAAGCATTACAAAGATTTTCAGCATTCTTCCCATATTAGCAAGTCCTTTAGCAACAATCTGTCCTAACAAATACATGTCTACATTTCCACCAGTGAGAATTGGAACAACCTTCTTGTTTGGTGATGGTCTTGCTTCTAGAAGATATGCTAAACTTATAGCGCCAGCAGGTTCTACAACCATTTTTGTGCGCTCCATTAGTAAAAACATAGCCTTGATTATCTGGGTATCGTCGACTAGTACAATATCATCAATTAACTCATTAACAATCTTAAACGTTAACTCTCCAGGAGTTCTAACAGCTACACCGTCCGCAATGGTTTGATGGCCCGTCACAGTCTGGAGCTTTCCTGTATCAACTGAATTTTTCATTGCTGGATATGACTTGGATTGAACGCCCACTATTTTCACACCAGGTTTCTTTGTCTTAATTGCACGTAAAACTCCAGCAGCAAGACCACCGCCTCCAATTGGCAAATAAATTTCTTCAACATCATCTAAATCTTCTAAAATTTCAAGTCCAATCACTCCTTGTGCTGCAGTTATTTTTTGATCATCAAATGCATGCACTATTTTTCCACCAGTATTAGCTTCAATTTCTAATGCTTTTTTCCAAGACTCGTCATAATTTGCACCTTCAAGTATAACCTCTGCTCCATAAGATCTAGTTGCGGCAACCTTTGCTGGAGATGCAGCAACAGGCATGACGATGGTACATTTAATATTTTCAAGATTAGATGCAAAAGCTACACCTTGCGCATGGTTACCTGCTGAGGCAGCAATGACTCCATTTTTCTTTTCATCATTCGATAATGATTTAATTTTTGCATAAGCGCCTCTTACCTTGAATGAACCAGTTTTCTGCTGAAATTCTTTTTTAAGATAAACCTTCGAGCCAGTTAATTTACTAAACGTTTCCGAGTAAACAGTAGGAGTTTTACGTATAACGTCGCCTTGAGCTGACTGCAACTTGATTATTTCATCAATGGTTAATTCCATCAGACATTTTCGCCACCATTACAATATATTTTATTTCTCATTAGAATTGTTCCAAAAATTACCAAAATTTATTTCTGTATATGAAAAAAATTTTAAAATCTGGAAAAGGCTAAATAGTTGAAAGCGATCTTAAAAAAACATGTCTGGGGACCTCCAGATGCCAACTCCCCTTCCGAATTGACATCCTCGCCTCATTAATGAGGTCCCTTGACAATAATTAATTCTATTGTGCCAGGTCAAATATAACGATTTCTTAAAATTTTATTACTTGTAAGATCGCGTCAAACTTTTGTAATAATTTTTCTTTTATTCTCTCTGGAATTTTTTTAGGATCAATGACACCTTCCTTTATTTGTTTTCTATATAATAGAATGTCAAAACTACATACAACTCCCTCTTCTCCTGCAATTAATCGTACGTCATCGATCAAAACAGGAGCTGCTTGATATGTCTCAAGTAGTAAATCATCAAGTTCTTTAAATAAATCTAATTTCCGTTGTGATAGTTTTTTAAAATCAATATCTGCTTCAGATTGAATATCTGCATACAGTTTGTCTCGTAACTGATCATTTCTAAAAAAGATTTCAAATAACTGTTCTGGATTAACATCTTTGTAGCCCATTTCTTTTAGTTTTTCTAGTATAAGCTTGTCTCCAACTCCAGTAAACTTTTCTTCTTTTGATTTTGTTTTATCAATTATTTCTGAGAGCTCTTTCTGATATTTGATTACTCGATTTTCTAATTTATAATACAAAACAACGTGATATTGTAAAGAAATGTGCCATGACAAAAAATAGTTTTCTTCTCTTGCCTCAAATTTGACAAAGAGCCTTCTTAAATCATCATTATTAGAAGTTAATATGCCATCATTTTTCCAATCTGGAAGTTTGTTGATTATTTTCTGATAGAAATTACGTACGAGTTGAGGGTCAAATGTTTGTTGTTCAGTCACTGTGCTATTCCCTAACATTACTTTGACAAGAGACGTCTTTGTAATTTTTTTAATATTTTCCATAAAAATATCACAAACTTGGTCCGCTTTGACATTTAGCGATTTTATATACTCATCAGATGACTTTGCAGGTATACGCATGAATTTAACCCAACATTACTGCTTAAAATCCTACAATATTTGAGCATCAAAAAACCATATCCAGTTAAAAAACCATAGTTCATATCTAATCTCTATAGGTTCACACCACTTGATTGAGCAGAAGATCATGCATAAGGATTTAAAGAAATCCTAATTCAGGCAATGCGAGAGAATGTCTGAAAAAGACCAACAAACAAAAGAAAATGGTAAACCCAAAAATGACTCCAAATCTAATGATCAACGAGTCATCGAAGTTATGCTAGCAGGCAGAAAAACAGTTACAGTAGATTCTGAAACTCTGATTAAAGAAACTCAAAAAAGAATTTGGGCTTCACTCAAGACTGGCATTGAATATCAAGATATGTTTGAGAATTCTGATAATTTTTTGCGAGAACATGCTTTTGATCGATTGCAGATATTCGTACTTTTCGTTGATCTAGTTGGTTCAACTGATTTAACTTTATCATTACCTGCCAAAAAAGTAGCATCGATTATGAGTTCATTTTCTCAAGAAATGGCTTTTGTATTAAAACATCATCGTGGATACGTCCTAAAATTCGTCGGTGATGCAGTTATAGGATATTTCATTCCAGGAAACAGTCCACTTTTAATTGCAGACTATGTTGTTAACAGTGCTATTCGTATGCGTGAAGTTGTTGAAAAGGGTATAAATCCAATCCTTAATGAGTATGATTATCCCGAACTTAACATAAAAATTGGAATTGATTATGGTGAAAGTGTTGTAGTACAATATGGAAAATCGAAAGTCAAGTCACATGTTGATTTGTTAGGTCCTGCATTAAGCATTGCCGCAAAAATTCAAAACCTTGCAAAGCCTAATCAGATTTTGATAGGAGAAGATGTATTTACAAAATTACATCCATCATTAAAAAAACTATTTACTGAAAAGCACTGGCACGGAAATGAATGGCGATATCACGACAGAGAAACTGGAAAGCTTTACCCCGTCTTTGAGATAGTAGATTAGACAGTAAAGTTTTCTGGACATTCTATATGTTGATAATAATGATCTGAAAATTTTTCTTGTACAACGTATATAATAATCTTGTACAATTCATTTACTGTAATGTTTTTTTTACATTTTATACAATTCTTTTGTTGCACACTCATGTTTTATAGACAGCGATCTAGCCCTTGTATAAGGATCTGCGATCAAGAGTTTTTGATGAATTATAACTCATTATTGACACAGACCTTTATCAAGTGCGTAAAAGTAAGAACGGAAAAATAGGGGGAAGAGCCTAACAGAAACGAATGGAATATTTTGAGATGGAACGGATGCTTGAAATTTATGGATTGAACTCAGATAATGGAAATCGAATGATTAACCCACCAATGCTTCCTCCTACTTTAACTAAAGCCGATCAAGGTTTTTCAAAATTTAGTCAACTCAAGGAAAGTATAATCCGTGATAATGCATTAATGTTATCAAAACTTTATGATTATAATCAAACATTACCTCATGATGCACAAAATCTTTTTAATATGAAAACAACTCCACAATTCATACCTGGTCATCCATTAAGTTCAAGAATTCATTCTAGTATTTCATTACAATCTAAAATTGACAAACTTCGACAAGAAAATATTGATCTTAAAAAGCAATTACAAAAATATCATAGTAAAAACATAATTAAATAAAAAATACGATTTTCATATGACAAAAACTGCTGCACAAAGATGGAATGATTCAATATTACTCTACCGCAAAAAATGTAAAAATATTCTAAAAATTTCTAAATCGATAAGATACGTTGGCGTCATTAATGTCTACGGTCGTACGCTTACTGGTATAATCAAAAATGGTGTAAATCCCATGCTGCGAAAGGACCAAGCACAAAATGACTTCTTTATTATTTCTACATTATTATCAATGAGAAAACCACATTATTCCTCAGTTGGTGAATTAGAGGTTGCTATTGTCAGACATAACAAAGTCACATTATTAATTTTTCAAAGAAAAAATATTACATACTATATTTCTGTGGATAGAAAGATCCGTAGTGAAAAATTAGATCAAACCATTTCAAAAATTAAAAAAGTTATCTAAACAGGAGTAAATCCCTGATAACCACTTGATTGTGTGTCTTTATCTTTGAAATTTGGTTCAAACAGTGTAATCATGTAAGAATCAGGATCCATCACAATAGCATTTTTTCCTGCATCTCGATCTACAATATCACGATGTATCTTTACACCCTTTGACTTTAATTCATCTACAGCCGATTTTATGTCACCGACTGTAAGGCCAAGAACAATGCCATTATCAATTGAGCTTCCTATATGAGGAGCCGAAAGTGATGCGGGGTGCAAACTTATCGTAGCACCTTGTTGACCAAGGTCAATCCAAGTTCTTCTCTGACTACGTATTGGTAAACCTAATATTTCATGATAAAATTTTAATGACTTGTCAAGATCATTTACTGCTAGTATCACACTACCAAGGCGTTTTATTTGCATACTTACTGGTCAACTCCTTATCGTTAAAATTGTTTTGTCATTGGACTTCTACCATTGTTTCTGTTCGTTCAACACCTGTAATGGACTGAATTTCGGATGTCACGACTCTTATCTTAGAAAGTGAATCAACTTTGATTAATGCAACTGCGTCGAATTGACCACTTACAGGGAAAGAATCGTAAACTGACTTAACCTTCGCTAGTCTAGCAGCAATTAATTTTTTTGGAGACTTGACTAGAACAGTTGCCTTTACCATCCCATGTTTACCTCCACTTCAATCAATGTTTCAGTTGAAACAATTTCTTTAATTTTCTTAAATTCAAAAACTGAGTAATTTATGTCATCAATTGTTCCCTGTAAAACTACAATGATGTCAGCTCTACCTGTTACTGGCATAATTTCACGAATTGCTTTTCGTTTCTTTTTCAAGTTTAGAAGAACTTTATCGAGTTTTGCTGCTTTGACTGTAACTAGGCATAATGCTCGCATACTAACCATTACTCTTCCTATGATGATAAATATTTAGAATTAAAAACTGCATTAGTATGCCCAACTGTTAATCATCAACTGCTGCATCTTGTGAACGCGCTTCTTCAAGGTACGCCTTTCTTGATTCCATTTCAGATTTTCGATCTCTATTATCAGAATCTTCTACGACAATTACACCAACATCGTTATCTGAAATAAGCTCTTTGTTTAGTTTCACTTTATCTTTTTTTGATTCAGTTTTCTTCTTAGGCACAACCTTAGTTTTAGATTTAATAAGTGACTTTTTTGATTTTGTCTTTTTCTTTGTTTTAGTATCCTTAGTATCCTTACTACCCTTTCTAGCCAAGTTTATTCTGAAGGAGACATCTTTGTAGATG
The DNA here is from genome assembly GCA_016838825.1 of Nitrosopumilales archaeon. Taxonomy (GTDB): domain Archaea; phylum Thermoproteota; class Nitrososphaeria; order Nitrososphaerales; family Nitrosopumilaceae; genus JAEHKU01. Next base: position 15,140 of record JAEHKU010000005.1, read on the forward strand.
TTATTAAGATTTACCATAGAACTGATGTATATAATAGAAATTTAGTGCCACCGGCGGGACTTGAACGCGCGACAGCTCGGTCTTCAGCCGAGTGCTCTCCCAGGCTGAGCTACAGTGGCACATCAAAATATCCACAGAGTGGGAAATTAAAGTGTGTCTTTATTTTTTCCAAAATACATCATCAACATGTTTTTGCTTGTTGATAAAACGGGCTAATACGAATAGTAAATCTGATAGTCGATTCATGTAGATTTGGCATGTTTTATTGATCGGCTCTTTTTCCGATAATGCCACAATAGCAGTTTCCGCTCGCCTACATATTGCTCTAGACATATGAATACGAGAAGCAACTATGTCACCACTTGGAAGGATGAAATTAGTTATTGTACTAAGGTCCTTCTGTAATTCATCAATCTTTCCTTCAATATACTGTACCATATCCGGGGTAGCACGATTTGATAAATTATTTAGATCAGCATCCGATAAATCTGCACCAATTACAAAAAGATCATTTTGTATCTTTGTTAATAAATTTCGTGTATCATCATCGACATCAGATGCAAGAATAATTCCAACAGATGAATTAGCTTCATCAACTACGCCATATGCTAATATTCTTGCGTTGGATTTAGAGACTCTTTTCCCACTAATGATACCAGTAGTTCCATCGTCGCCTGTTTTCGTATATATTTTTGTCAACAGGCCTTCAATGATTTGTAGGTTTATAATCTTGTTCGAAATGCTTGGTGATTAACAAGTTAACAAACATTTTATTTAATAAGAAATCAGTAATCAATAGCACATGGCTGACATCGCGTGTCCATATTGTAATTCTATGTTTAAAGACAAGGATGAACTCTCGAAACATATAGACCGAATTCATCATGGTTCAGGACTTCTTGAAGGCGATACACGAAAATTCTAGGCTTGATTGAATTCTTTAATGTCGTTACAGCTCTAAAAGATGTTAAACGAAAAGGTTGGATTCAAAAAGTCAATATCAAAAATTCTGAATCTGTTGCGGACCATAGTTACAGCATGACGGTAATAGCTATGATACTTGCAGATTCACTTAACTTGGATACAAATAAGGTTATGAAAATGTCATTATTACACGATCTTACTGAATCTATAACTGGAGATTTAATGCCACATGAAATTTCTAAACAGGAAAAATTAGAGTTAGAAAATAAAACAATGTCACATATTCTACTAGACTTACCATCAGAACTTAATACATATTACAAAAAAATTTGGAATGAATACCAAGAAGGAAAAACAAAAGAAGCTGTTTTAGTACATGAAACAGATCATCTTGAGATGGCACTACAAGCAAAAAAATACCAAAAACTTGGTTACTCATCAGACTTGCTTGAAGAGTTTTTTGACTCAGCAAAAAAGGGTATTAAAAATCCTGAACTACTAAAAATCTTAGATACATTTCAATTGAAAAAGTGAATAATCTAGTAGTGAAAGACAAGAATGATTTTTGACATTAATTCCATAATTCTTATCATTTAAGTTAGAAAAGCAAATGTGGTAGCACATGCAATATTTCACGGCTTTAAAAATTGGGGAAAAAAGAGTAAAAGAAGCACGTGAATACCTTAACAAATTAGCAAATGGTAGAGCAATGCCTGCTCTTGCTCTTAGAGACAATAAAACCAATGTATGGGAACCGGTTGGTGAAGAGAATTTTTATGCCGTTATAGATGAGTCAAGTGGTTTTGTTTTAACTGATTCTAGCGGATATATAATGGCACTTTGTGACAAAAACGGAATTTCAAAAGCAATTGTACAAGGTGTTTCTAAAGAACAAAAAGATGAGATGGTTAAAGCGTTAAAATTTGACAATATATTAGAATTTAAGGGTAAAGTTCAACTGCCAGTTTAAAGAATAAATCAATCTCTCCCGAACGATAATTTTTTCGTATTTTGCTAGCAAAATGAGCAGAAAGAGAGGTATTAAATTACATTTACTAGAGACCTAATAAATGGCAAAATTTACCCATGCAATTGAGATTAAAGGACACCTAATAGACTCCGCTATACTCACTAAGATTTTTGACATCATCATGGACATGGGAGGGGATTTTCAAGTACAAGATTTTACAGTCGGCAGACGAAAGAAAGATCTAAGTTACGCAAAATTACTTGTAGTTGGAAAAAATCAGAAACATCTTGATGGAATGTTAGAATTACTTTATCTTGAGGGTGCAACATCAAAACTACAAAAGAAAGTTAGATTTAAAAAAGCTCTAAAAAATATGGTGATGCCTGAAGATTTTTACAGTACTACAAACAATCGCACTGAAGTTTTTCATAAGGGACGTTGGATTTCTGTTGAGAATATAATGATGGATAAGTGTATTGTAGTAAAATCAAACAAAGCAAAATGCGTTCCTATTCGTGAAATAAAACGTGGTGATTTGATTGTAGTTGGCGAAGAAGGAATTAAAATTACACCGCCAGAAAGACCTCGAGAAGGAATGAATGTTTTCCAATTTATGGGGAGTAGTACTTCTAGTGAACGACCAACTCAACATATAGCAAAACGAGTGGCTGAGGATATTTACAAAACAAAAAACAATGGAGGTAAGATTGTTCTTGTAGGAGGCCCTGCCATTGTGCATACTGGAGCCTCAACTTCAATTGCAACTTTAATAAGACTTGGATTTATTGACGTGTTATTAGCAGGTAATGCGTTAGCAGTTCATGATATTGAATATGCAACTCTAGGAACATCACTTGGAATGAATGTAAATGATGGCACCTTAGCTGTGCGAGGACACCGAAACCACATGCAAGCACTAAATTACGTTTTCAATGCTGGTTCAATTTCTCAAATGGTGAAAAAAAAGATGCTCAAAAAAGGCATAATGTACGAATGTATTAAGAAAAAGATTCCATTTGTTTTGGCTGGATCATTAAGAGATGATGGTCCCATTCCCGATGTGATTGAAGATGTAATATTAGCTCAGAAAAAATACAAAGAAGTCCTAAAGGATGCTAAACTAGTCATTATGGTTGCAACTATGTTACATTCAATTGCAACTGGAAATATGTTGCCTGCAGACGTTAAAATTATTGTAGTTGACATTAACCAAGCTACAGTGACAAAGCTAATGGATAGAGGAACTTGGCAAGCGTTAGGAATTGTATCTGATGTAGGAGCATTTATCCCTCTTGTATTACAAGAAATTAAAAAACTAACAAAGTGATTGCTGGCACAATAAATTGATGTTACTTCAGTTTCTTCTTTATTATTTCTAGAGTTACTGAAGGATTCGCTTTTCCTTTTGTTTTTTTCATAACTTTTCCTACAAGATAGTTTACTGTTTCTATATTTTGTTTAGCATCTTCAACTGCCTGTTTTTCTTCCGCAAAGACTTCATCAATAATATTGAGAAGTGAAGATTCGTCATCAACACGGCCTAAATCTAACTCTGAGGTTATTTCAGATAATGGCTTACCAGTCTTAGCTATTTCGTGAATAGCAGTCTTTGCAGATATTCTTGTAATTTTGTTATTTAATATCGCATCAGCTAAGTCGGATAGATGTTGTGGCTTTAATTTCAATTGGTCCCGTTTTTCTTTTGTATCTGCTAGCCCCATTAAATCAGTTGTAATCAAATTAGCTATTTCTTTTGCATTATTTTCGTTGTGTGCTTTTTCGAATAGATCAGAATAAAATTTGTCAGTTGAAAGCACTTCAGCTACTTGGTTAGGAATACCATATTTCTCAACGTAGCGTTCTCTTTTCGAGATTATGCTTTCTGGCATATTCTCTTTTAATTTCTCAAGCAATTGGTCTTTTATCAAAACGTGTGGAACGTCTGATTCAGGAAAATAACGATAATCTTGTTCTTCTTCTTTAGTTCTTGCAGAAATTGTTATTTTTCTTCCTTCATCCCACTGTCTAGTTTCAGATGGGATTGGCATACCTCTTTCAGCAAGACTTTCTTGTCTTATCAATTCAAAGTGTATTGCTTTTTCTAAATTACGAAATGAGCCTATATTTTTAATTTCAACTTTCTCACCCTTGTCTATTGAAACATTTGCGTCGACTCTTAACGCACCCTCTAATGATGTATCAGATACTCCCAAGTTATCTAGCAAGTCTGATAAAATGTTAACAAATGTTCTTACTTGTTTTGGGGTTGTAAAATCTGGTTCTGTTACAATTTCAACTAAAGGAGTTCCAGACCTATTGTAGTCAACAAATGTCGTTAGTGATTTACTTGGATCTCCTTCATAGATTAATCTGCCAGGATCCTCTTCAATCTGTATGCGGCTTATTCTGATCATTTTATCCTCGATAAGAATTTGGCCCTCACTTCCAATACTTGTAGGTCCATGAACATTATACTGAGTTATTTGAAAATTTTTAGGCAAGTCAGGATAAAAATAATTTTTTCTAAAAAAGCCAATTTTTGGTGGAACCTTGCAACCAAGTCTCATGGCAATCATTGCAGCTTTTTCTACAGCTTTTTTATTCAACAATGGCAATGAACCAGGTAATCCAACACAAATAGGACAGATGTTTATATTTGGTTCAAATCCACGATAATCTGCCTTACAAGAACAAAATAACTTACTTTTGAGTTTTGTAAGCTGACAGTGTATCTCTAAACCTATCTTTGTCAAATTGGGGACTCCGGAAGTTTCGTCAGTTTACTTAATGCGTGTGCTGCCTGAAAAAGTAGTTTTTCTTGAAGATGTCCTGCGAACAACTGTATTCCTATAGGCAAGCCATTTTTTACTTCAAATGGAACAGAGATTGCTGGAATATTTGCTAAATTCGCGGTAACAGTATTTACATCTAAACGAAATAAAGCCAGTTCATCATTTATTTTTTCTCCGAGCTTGAACGGCATACTTGGTACTGTTGGAGAAATTAAAAGATCTACTTTTTGAAATGCTCTCTCAACTTGAGTTTTTATGAGACTTCGAACCTGTTGTGCCTTCATATAGTATTTGCCAAAATAACCCGATGATAATACGTACGTTCCTAATAACATTCTGCGAATTACTTCATCACCAAAATTTTTCCGTGATCTAGAAATATATGCATTGAATTCAAATCCCTCAACTCCAAAATCGTATCCATATCTTATGTTATCATAACGAGCTAGGTTACTACTAGCTTCAGCAGCAGTTAGTGTATAGTAAGCAGCAACTGAATGAAGAACTTCACTAATAGAAATTTCTTCACAATCTGCACCAAGTTCTTCTAGTTTTGAGATAGCGTTTCTAGTACTCTCTGTCACTTCTTTTTGTTCTCCTTCACCCATCATTTCTGAAACTACTCCTATCTTCTTACCACTTATTCCAACATCAAGGTCATCAACATAATCAACTGCTCCACTATCAATAGTTGTATTATCATTAGGATCCTGGCCTGCAATAATGTTCATTAAAAAAGCTATATCCTCAACAGTTCGTGCCATAGGCCCGATTTGCTCTATGCTATTTGCATATGATACCAAACCATATCTGCTCACTAATCCATACGTTGGTTTCAAACCAAAAACAGAACAGAAGCTAGCAGGATTCCTGACAGAACCTCCTGTATCCGAACCTAATGATACAATAGACTCACATGCACTCACTGCAGCAGCGCTTCCACCAGATGAACCTCCTGGGACATAATCAATGTTCCACGGATTTTTGGTTGGACCATAACAGCTAAACTCTGTGGTTAATCCCATTGCAAATTCGTCCAGATTAGTTTTACCAATTATGATAGCATCTTCTGCTTTTAGCCGTGAAATTACAGTTGCATCATATGGTGCAACAAAATCTTGGAGAAGCTTAGATGCGCATGTAGTTTTAATTCCTTTAGTACAAATGTTATCTTTTATGGAAATTGGCATGCCAAGACATGCGCCAACTTTTTCTTTTGCTTTTAATTTTTTGTCCAGATTTCTTGCTTGATTTATGGCATCATCGTTTACTGTAATAAACGCGTGAATTTGCTCATCAACTTTCTTAATTTTTTCAAGGGTTTTTGATACAAATTCTTCAACAGTAACTGTACCATTACGTATCTGATCACGATATTCAGTAGCAGAAACTGATAATCTCATTCTCAGATCAACTTAGGAGCCTTAACAAAAGTTCCCTTACTGTTTTTTAATTTTTCAATTAGTTTTTCCTTATATGGAATGTGTTCATCCGGTCTTAGATTTTCAAGTGCCAAGTCTTGTGAGAATATTTCTTCAGTTGAACTGATCTTATCAAGAGTATCAAAGTAACGGATAACTTTATCAACTTGCTCAACGTATTTTTCAGTTTCATTAATTTCGATTTTTATTAAATTTGCAAGACGTTGAATCTCTTCTTTGGTAACCAATTTTTTCTCCTATGGTGAAAGTCTATCTACATCACGTGGATAAAATGTTACATCTCGAATATTTTCTGTGCCAGTAAGTGCCATCATTAATCTTTCAAGACCAATTCCACAACCAGCATGTGGAGGAACGCCATATTCAAAAATTTTTAGATGGTATTCAAATGAATCGATTTTGAGTCCTTTTATTTTCATTCTTTCTTCTAAATCATGCCTTCGTTCAATTCTTGTACTGCCAGATGAAACTTCAAGGTCATTATACATGAAATCAAACGATTCAGAAATTTTGGGATCGTCTTTTTTTGTTTTTACATAGAATGGCTTTGGTCCAATTGGCCAATCTTTTATGAAATAAAATCCTGTAAGACCAATTTTTTTTAGGTTAGATGGGTATAGATCATCGCCCCATTCTACTTTTTCTCCAGCTTTTTGCATCTTCTCTAGTAACTCAGAATAAGTATAGCGTGGTATATTTTCTGGAATATCTGGTACAGCAAAGTCAGAGTCTGATTGAGATTTTACAAAGTTACTTACGGTCTCGATTGATTTTTTTGTTATTTCCCCTATTCTCTTCATTATGTCATTGTAATCTACAAATGCTTCTTCGAAATCAATTGAGATTGCTTCAGAGAGATGCCTGTTTGTTCTTGATGATTCAGCTCTAAATATTGGCGCAATCTCAAATACTCTTTCAAAACTCATTGTTAACTGTTCTTTGTAAAGTTGTGGAGATTGAGCAAGAAAAGCTTCTTTGTTATAATAGAATATTGGAAATAATGCTGCGCCTCCTTCTGTTGCAGTTGCAATCATTTTTGGTGTATTAATTTCAAGAAATTTTTTCTCGTAGAAATATTCTCTGATGGACTTTAGAACTGCACTGCGAGCCTTGAATATTTGTTGCAGTACATTTCTTCTCAGGTCTACTGCCCGTATTTCTAACCTAGTATCAATATTTGGAACAGTTTTTTGTTGTGAGGTAAAAGGCGCGATTTTTTCTACTTCAGAAAAAACCTTCATTTCAATTGGAACAATTTCAGCACCATGCGGTGCCTTTTGGGAGGATCTAACCTTTCCTTTGATTGCAATAGAAGAATGTTCCTTAAGCGATGAGACTTTCTGCCTAATCTCATCAGGACATTCACCTGATTTGGCAATAATCTGAATTTCTCCCACTTGGTCTTGAAGTATAGCAAAGACAATATTTCCATGTTTACGAATGCTGGATATCCAACCCATAACGGTCACATCGTCCCCTTGTTTTGCAGATTCCAACTCTCGTGAGTATATGGTCCGACGCCAGTCACCAAGATTAGTATCAATCATTTCCTGCCTTAATTTGAGAAGACTATGGTTATTTAATTAGTAGAATTAAAATAGTTCATAAAAATTAAAAATCAAAATTGAGCTCGTACAAAGGCCTCTTTAATTTGTAATGTTGAATATGCAACTTTCATATGTAGTTAATTCCACAAAAAACTGAGGATAAAGTGGCATCTATAGCGACATTGGGTTCTCATTGTGCGCTGCAGGTGCTAAAAGGTGCAAAAGATGAGGGTTTTAAAACAATTTTAATTTGTGAAAAAAAACGCGAAAAACTTTATCGTAGATTTGCATTCATCGATGAACTAGTATTAGTGGATTCTTTCCTTGAATTATTAGAACAAAAATGTTTGTCAGTTTTAAATGAAAATAATTCAATCATAATTCCACATGGCACATTCATTTCACAAATGAGCTCAGAGCAAATTGAATCCATAAAAATTCCAACTTTTGGCAACAAATGGATCTTGCGTTGGGAATCTGATAGAGCCATGAAAGAAAAATTGATACGAGAAGCAAAGCTTGACACACCAAACACCGTATCAAGCCCAAAAGATATTCGAGGATTAACTATTGCAAAACGACATGGAGCTGCTGGTGGTAAAGGATACTTTCTTACTACAAGTGAAAAAGACTATGTCCAGAAACGTGACAGGTTAATTTCACAGGGACTAATAAAAGGCGATGGCGACTTGTACTTACAAGAATACCATTCAGGAGTTCTTGCGTATTTGCAATACTTTTATTCACCATTAAAAGACGAGATTGAATTCTTTGGAGTTGACCGACGTCATGAATCCGATATTGATGGAATTGCCAGAATACCTGCAGCTCAACAAATGGAAATGGATGGTATTCCATCATTCAATGTTATTTCAAATAGTCCTATGGTTCTAAGAGAATCTCTTCTTGACCAAGTCTTTTCTATGGGAGAAAGATTTGTTGAAGCCTCAAAAAAGTTAGTATCACCCGGTATGAATGGTCCTTTTTGTATAGAAGGAGTGTATGATGAAAATGGAAAATTTACAACATTTGAATTCTCTGCAAGAATCGTAGCAGGAACAAACCTCTACATAGATGGCTCACCATACACTTCTTTGCTTTACAACGAACCTATGAGTATGGGTAGAAGGATAGCTCGAGAAATAAAGCAAGCTGAGAAGAATGGTTCTCTAGATAAGGTCGTTACCTAAAAAGCCTGATTCTAAACTTAGTGAGCATTGTAACTGTCGCAATCATCATAATCAAAATCAGAATACTGCCAAAGGGAAACTCAGGAATTACCTTTGTGCCAATGATTTCAATCTCTTGAGTGCCTTCTAAAAGATAAAAACCGAGCACAACATCATTTTGGTTTATTTCCATTTCATAATTGATTTCCAAGCCGTTTACAAGAACTGCAAATTCATTACTTTCTGCTAAAATTAATTCATTTGGAAGCTGAATCCAAAACTGGCTTTCTTTAACGTTCTCAATGCCAATCAGCAACGATGTAAGTTCAGGATCGATTGCCATTGCAAGCATATCTCCATCTAAACTATATACTAAGTCATACAGGTGTTCATCTACTTCCAAATTATAAGTTTCTTGAACTCCATAAACAGAGATATTTGAAAAGAGAAAAACTATTGGAAAAAAAATTAATAATGTATTTTTCAAATGTTTACACAGCAATTTTCATTCCACGTTGAGCTTTTATTATATATTTATCACGAATCTTTACACTTATCCAATCAATTATCAATACTACAATTAATACTACCAACATAAACACAGCAGCTTTTCCATATTCGAAGAACTTTATGTAATTAATAATGTAAAACCCAATTCCCCCTGCACCAACAAGACCTAAGATGGTAGTTTGTCTGACGTTATAATCAAACATGTATAATATCTGACTAAGTAAATGCGGAGCAGATTCCGGAATTATTACATGTCGTATGAGTTGCCATTTTGAAACACCAATAGAGCTTACAGCTTCTACAGGATCTGAGTCAACTGCTTCTATTGATTCATACTGTAATTTAGCTATGAATCCTACTGTATACATTATAATAGCAAGTATACCTGCAAAGGGACCCAAACCAACCATTATCACAAATAAAATTGCCCATAAAATAGACGGAAACGTACGTGTAGCTGCAAGTATTGCCCGAATTGGTGCATAAACAAACTTGCTGTTCAGATTTCTAGCAGCTAACATACTTAATGGAAGTGCAATTGCAACTCCAACCACTGTTCCTATAAATGCCATCTGTATAGTTTCTAATATTGACCAAAACGCCGTACCAAACAAAGCAGGTTCAACTTCAGTCATTTCTTTGGCAATTATAGCCAAATTTGGAATTCCATCTACAAATTGAGCGGGGTCAGCCTCAAGATTATATGACATCACAACTACTACTGCGATAACTAATCCAATGATTAGATTGCTCTTAGGATTCACTATACAGCTCCATAATTTCTTGTTGTGAGATATTTCCAGTTTGAAAATCAACTATTTTATCGCCTTCTACACCAAGTTCAAGAATTTTTTGGCCTTCCTTAATTACTGCAACCCTATCTGCATACTCTAATCCGAGTTTTATGTCATGATGTACCATAATTGCAGTCAAGTTGAATCTTCGCTTAGCATTCACAACTAAATCCATAATCTCTCTAGCAGTAACATGATCTAATTCGGATACAATTTCATCAGCAAGTAAAAGAACTGGTTTTTGCATCAACGCTCGTGCTATAGCCACTCTCCTTTTTTCACCACCGCTTAGCATGTACGTTTTTCTTTCTGCCTTGTCTTCCAATCCCACAAGTTTTAAAATTTTTTCAGCTTCGCTTGTTTCATTATCTGGAAATATTTTGAAAAATGATTTGAACTTACCAACACGTGGCAATGCACCGATTAATACATTATCAAGTACCGTGATGTTTCTTACCAATCCCAAGTTTTGTGGTATGTATCCTATTTTGGCCATCGCAAGTTTGAATTGTTTATTGTTTGTGTTGGGATTCTCATAGTCCACTTTAACTTGACCTTTACTTGGCCTCATCATTCCATTTATGAGTCTAAGCAAAGTCGATTTCCCTGAACCGGATGGACCAACTATTGCATAATTTGTACCTCTAATAATTGATAGAGTGATTTCTTTTAGTACGTAATTTTTCCCATCATACGATGCCCAAACGTCATTCATTTGAATTATAGTTCTAGTTGTAATATTTGATAGACTAGAGAACGACTGATGATGTGAATTACCTCTAGATAGGCTAATCATATGAAATCCTATGATTATGTTTTATACTTATCCAGTATTTTCTGGTCGATTCCAGTAAGTGAATCAATGAAAGTACCAAATTCGCCGATATGCAATGTAGTAGTAGTTGGAAGTAAAGCCTCAGCACCATAAATATTGGTCAAAATATGATTGTGTTCATCTTCGTTTAATCCTAGCAACGCCTTAACCAGAAGATCCCTTGTAGGTTTTGACATACTTTCACTTACTACAAACACGTGAGATGGTACTGGGCCAATTGTTTCAACTACACGTAGTTGATTACGTTGTTCTGGAGTCAAGTATTTTTGCGGGGCAATATCTGAACCAAATGCAACATCTACATTATCATTTAGCAGTAATTCTAATGCTGCTTTGTATCCACCAGCAAAAGTATAAGCTTCAAATGCATTAGCTAATGCCGCTTCAAGTGCAATTAGACCATCACCTTGTATTTGCACATGACCGTTTGTTACTAGGGTTCCCATTGGTCGTATGAAACCAGACGAGCCAGTAATACTTGTAAATGCAACTCTTTTTCCTACAGTGTCTTCGATTGTTTGTATTGAATCATTGTCTGCTCTTGTCCACACAGTTGCCTGATAGTTTACTTTACCGTTAACAACTTCTGCGAGCACAACTTCTGCGCCTGATCTTTGGTGAGCAATCCATCCAGGTCCAGAGTCCATAAATGCCGCATCAATGTGTCCGAATCGCAATCCTTCAATTATTGTTTCATAATTAGTAGGAACGACAATCTCTACAGAAGTTCCTATTTCATTTTCTAGATATCTTTTCAACTCTTCAGCCTTTGGTGTTAATTCTTCAGCCTTCTCTATCGGAATGAAACCTATGGTAAGCTTTTCTACATCAGTGGTGACAAATTGCATTCTTGGAACTTGGATAGTACCTTTTTCAATGAGAAATTCAAGTGCATCGATAAATTCAATGTCAGATATTTGATCATCTGCCCACCATCCAGCGCTGTTTTTAATCCAGCTTGGAATTGATTTAACTTCTGCTGAAACTGTTAATGGAATAATTGTTATTCCAAGAACAACTATAATACAAATAGCAAGAATTGCTTTGATATTCAATCATAAATTAGGTGAAGCTAACTTTATTTAAATCACTATCTCATTCTAATTCTATAGAATAAGAACATGGAATTTAAATATCTAGCAAAGCAACGATGTAAGTTGCCTAAAAAAATTTCACTCCCTCAATTAAAGAAATATGATGTCACCCAAAAAGTTCTGGAATCTTTAGCAGACACAGAATCAAGAGCGATTTTGTTTTCTATAATTAAGGTAGGTAAAACAGCTATGGAGATTTCAATAAAGCACCGAATTCCTCTTAGTTCAGTATACAAGAAGCTTGGAGAGCTTGAAGATCTTACATTAATTTTTGTTGATAAATGGAAGTTATCTGATAAGGGAAGGAAATTCAAGGTTTACAAAAGCAGAATAAGTCAGGCTGATGTTACTATTAAAAAACCTGAACCTAAAATTAATCTTTATCCAAACTGAATCAATATTAGTAGAAATTAGGAACTTACACTTTTTTTACTAATGGTTTATGAGGCTGGAATTTTTCCCACAGTAGACCCAAAATCAATGCGTTTGCAATCCAAAAGACAGTTACTGCTGTCACAGACATCACTCTAAATCCGTTTACTAGTTCCATTGGAGCTGTAATCTCGTCTGGATTTGGAGGCATTAGTACAAACACTATGCTAATGTAAACTGCAAAGCCGATAAAAGCAAAAATCTTTTTTCTATCTTGTAACTTTTTGTACACTCTGTAAAAGCCTACAGCACCAAAGCCAGATAACGCAATAAATGAAAGATACAAAATTGCTCTAAGAACAACTGTATCAGGATCTCCAACTGTTGGAGGATTTGCAGGATACTTCAAAAACGGAATTATGAATATAGTAAACCACATTAATCCTGCAAGAACTAGGGATTTCTTGACATGATTTTGCCCTGGCAGTACGTGCCTAGAATACGCAAAGACAACTCCAAACAATGAACCTATTGAAAGTCCCAGTATTCCACCAGCTAAGACCTGACCGCCTTTCTGCCAAACTCTGTATGCGTTATACTCAGCCCAAAATACAGGAGTATCTTTTTCTTCGCCAGAAGCAAAGAGATTTTGGTTTTCAATTCCTATAGCTTCGTCCAAGAACGGTTCTGTAGTAACAAAGTTAGCCAAACCATGAATTGTTCCTGCAGAAAAACCAGAAACTAAAACAATTACGAAAAAGAGAGCAGCCTTCATACATAAGCCCTAATGACAAGGAAAACCAGCAGCGTGTCTCATATCATGATATAACTCATGAAGATAGAGCGCATCGAATGCTTCTTCTCCAATAACAATGCTGAATAAATGTCCTTGATCAAAACCTACGATAAATAACCCAAAACCAAATATTACAAGAAGAACAGCGATTACAAGTTTTGGAACTGATTGACTAGTAATAATTATAGATGAAGACATTTTGTGAAAAGTTTGCTTGCGTATTATTTAAATCGTTGGTTAAATCATCCAATGTTCTAATTACGGAGTTGAATGATTTTGAAAAAATATTATTTGGCAGCACCAATAATTGTTGCTGTAATTCTAGGAGTTTATGCACTAACTCCCAAAGTTTCCGATCTATCTGATGAAGTAACGAAACAGATGCTTATACAAGATGGCTCTCCAATGTTAGGAAATCCTTCAGCAAGCATTACAATAGTAGAGTGGGGCGACTATCAATGTACTTTTTGTTATAAATTTCACATGACAAAACGTGAAATTATTATGAAGGAATACATAAGTACTGAAAAAGCCAATTTTGTTTTCAAGGACTTTCCATTAAATGGCCCAGATTCGGTTTTAGCAGCTGAGGCAAGTTATTGTGCTGATGATCAAGGAGAATATTGGGAATATCATGATATTTTGTATAATAACTGGGCCGGAGAACAAACTGGCTGGGTAAATAGAGACTCTTTACATCATTTCGCTCAAACTATAGGACTCGATGTTGTACAATTCAATGAATGCCTAGATATGAAAAAATATGAAGCCAAAGTTCTTGCAAATGAGGAATTTGCACACCAAATTGGAATTAATGCAACTCCATCATTTTTCATATTCAATGAAGAACAATTAGTCAAGATTCGTGGAAACCAGCCACTTGATGTTTTCTTTAGAGTACTAGACGAAATTTGAGATATCATGAAACGAGATTGTGAAATTATTTTACATTAACAGTTCGTATCAAACGTTTAATTTCTAATAGTTACAATTCAATTTCTACGTATGAAAGCGGGTCTATCATCTGGTGGCAAGGGTAGTAAGATAATCTTCGGTCTAGGAGTAGGATTCGCAATACTTCTTGCACTTTTTTCATTGACTCTCTATACTTTCTCCCAACATTGACTCATTTTCCAACATGTCATAACTAAACTTAATATTTACACTGCCAAGAATTTCAAACATGGCCAAATTTAAAATCCAAAAGCAAGACTCTGTCAAACTGTACAAGCTACGAAAAACGTTAGACGAATTATCTGATAAAACTGGGAGAGGGACAGAATTAATATCGCTTTACGTTCCGCCAAAAAAGGCACTTTATGATGTGATAAATCAATTACAAAACGAACAAGGAACTGCTTCTAACATAAAATCGGATCTTACTAGAACCCACGTGTTGGATGCGCTAACTAGGGTCATACAGAAACTAAAATTATACAAAAAATCTCCAGAAAGAGGGCTCGTTATTTTTTGTGGTGCGCTACCTCCAGAAGGAGGAGGGGCACTAGGAAGTGAGGTTGTCAAAATCTATGAACTAGAACCCCCAAAGGAATTACAGACATTTCTTTACAGATGTGATGATCACTTTCACGTTGACATCTTAAAGGACATGCTCAAAGATGACAATCTCATCGGATTGCTAGCAATAGATACTAAAGATGCAGGATGGGGTCTTTTACATGGAGATAAGCTAGAAGTATTATCACAATCATCATCTGGAGTTGCAGGAAAACACAGACAAGGGGGACAGTCACAAAGAAGATTTGAAAGACTACGAGAAATGCAGCTTAATGAATATTTTAATCGAATTGCACAAACAACTAGGGAATACTTTGTTGACATTTACAAAATAAAGGGGCTTATAGTAGCTGGTCCAGGTCCAACAAAAGAAGATTTTGTTAAAGATAATTATCTAGAGTACAGGCTCAAGGATATGATACTAGCAACCCTTGATTGTTCCTACGCAGGAGCCGAAGGCGTGCGGGAGGCTTTTGTAAAAGCAGAAGATGTCTTAGCAGATTTTAGAATGGTTGAAGAAAAAAAACTAATTGAAAAACTATTTTCGTTAATTAATAATCAAAGTGGTCTTGCTGTATACGGTCTTGATGATATTATCAAGCTTTTACAAAATAACGTAATTGAAACTTTAATCATAACTGATGATACAAATCTACATAGATTGGAAATAAAATGCAATAGGTGTCAACACGTGCGTTCTGAAATTCTAGAACGTCAAAAATTAATTCCAAGAAAAACCGAGCTGCTAAATGAACCATGTCCGGAATGTAAGAGTGCTGATCTGCAAAGTTCTGAACGTGATATTGTAGATTATCTTGCATTGTCGGCATCTGAAACTGGCACTAAAATTGAGGTAGTATCAGGAAAAGCAGAACATGGCGTGATGTTAGGAAGTATTGGCAAAGCAGGTGCGATACTTAGGTATAAGATAAAATAGTTTTGTAAAATGTGATTATTCATTTTACCACCCGTAGTTAGATTCAATTAGATTTAATATTTCAGCAATGATATGGGTTTCAAAGAAAAAATTGTGATAATTCCAATTGCCATTTTTGCTATTATTATATTAACTTTAACTGTTTATGGTGTAGTATGCAAAAGTAGTCTAACTTCCTTCTGTTAACAATTGATAGTAATTGGTTGATGTTTACTATATAGGACATCCATTTTATTGTACAATGGTGACTATCTTTTCTCCACTGTGCTCACAGCAAGAACATAAACCACACTGATCAGCATAGTAACATACACACAATTTACAATTGCAGATGTTCATTTTACATCATTGAAATCATAAATTAATTACTTTTAAGACAATGTCCAAATTTGTGGACAATCAATTTAAGATTCTTCACCTCCTTTCTGTAATGAACTAGTTTTAGGATTTAGGAACGATTTGGAAAAATACCTTTATTCTATAAAGCAGATTTTTTTCTTGGCTCGATCGAAGTGGTCAGGTATTGTTTTCGTCAAGAGCTCCCGTCTCCCCCTGTGGTCGAGCCAGAATATCTTTTCATTTTCCAATTAGTTCCAAGATTTTAAACGCGGTTTTAGAAAAATCAATTTCCTTTTCCGCTGTTACAAATAATACATCATCATCAAGTGGGAAACTAAAAATTACGATATCCCTATATGACATTGAAAATTTCACTGGTCCTAATTCTTTGTCAAACTCACGGCGCATTCTAACTCTTAATGCAAGTTCCATGTATAGCATCTCATCTTTTTTAGTTTCTTCAAGCGCCTTTCTATCTTCCTTCATACCACCAGCAGTGAGATGGCCTTTGTTGTTTATTATGCCGGCAAACCTAATCCTGGAATCAAGATTTTTAATTTTGTTGCATAAGTTTTCATAATCCACAGCAAAAGCACTTCCTTTCTGAGATTGCTGTATATTCTAATTTCAATAGAATACCTGTAACGGAGCGATCTATTTATTGAGATCTCTTCGGTGTTATTAGTATGGCCTCAGAAGTAAATTACAATAAAGCTTTTGAACATTACAAACACCTTTCCTTATTTTGGACAGATTTGATATATCTAATGGCCAGCAAGCCTCAGTCACTCACTGCAACTGGGCCTATGCGAAAATTTGCTACTAACGCAAAAAAAGTTACGACAGAACTGATTGAATCTAATCAAGATCTAATTGAATTTAATACAAGACTAGCAGAATACTATAAACAATTATCAGATACATGGATAGAATCACAGAAACAAGTTAGTAAAAAAATGCCAGATATACCACAGGATGCAGAACAATTGGATTCATACAAACGAGTCTGGATAGATATATTTGAAAATTACTTTACTCAGTTATTTGATTCAAAAAAGTTTGGTGAAAATTATGGTAAACTAGTATCAAGTGAGCTCGAACTCTCAAAACACTGGAATGACATGGTAAATACATTACTAGAATCTGCAGATTTACCAAGTAAAAAAGAGATTGACGAAATATACAAAGAGTTACAACAGTTACGCAGACGTGTTTCAAAATTAGAAAAAGAACCAGTAAAAAAAGTGGTAGAAAATACTAATGCAGAGTGAATCAGGGATCAGCCCAAAAATTATTGAAGAGTTTTTAAAATTTAATCGAAATATTATAGATGCACCAAACCACGTACCAGCACCTGACGAAATTAATTTGGGAATAACTCCACATGATGTGGTTTATACTGAAGATAATATTCGATTACTTCATTACAAACCATTAACACAAAAACAAGCTCAAATTCCCCTTGTAATTACATACGCAATTATCAATCGTTATCATATACTAGATATTCAACCTGAAAAAAGCTGGGTCAGAAATCTTTTACAGCAGGGAATTGATGTTTATATGCTTGATTGGGGAACCCCCTCAAATCTATACAAGTACCTTGGTTTTGATGATTATGTAAATGGATATCTAGATAACAGCTTGGATTTTGTACGTGATGAAGCTGGGGTTGAACAAGTTTCATTGCAGGGATATTGTACGGGTGGTACAATTGCAACAATTTATTCTTCGCTACACCCAGAAAAGATCAAAAATCTAGTTATGACTGCTCCTGTCATTGATGGTTGGCGTGATACTACTGTTGTAAGTAATCTAACGAAGCATATTGATGTGGATAAAATGGTCGATACTATTGGCAATGTGCCTCCAGAATTCATGTACTATTGTTTCTCTCTTCTCAAGCCGTTCGAGCAGGGAGTCGACAAATACATTAACTTTTTCAGAAATATAGATAATCAAAAATTTGTAGATAGCTTTTTGCGCATAGAAAAATGGGTTAGTGATACCCCGCCAATTCCAGGCGAGCTTTTTAGACAATGGGTTAAAGATATTTACCAAGAAAATCTTCTCATACAAAATAAAATGTACGTAGGAGGGCGGCAAGTTTCTCTGGAAAACATAACTATGCCAATATTCACACAGGTAGCAGTTGGTGATCATCTCGTTTCTCCGGAATGTAGTATGCCTTTACACTATTCAGTTGCGAGTGAAGATAAAACCTTGAGAGTATACCCAAGTGGTCACGTTGGAATGATTGCTAGTTCATTTTCACAAAAAAAGATTCTCCCAGAACTTGGTAAATGGTTAATTGAGAGATCTTGATAAAAAAAAAGAAAAAATAGATTCACACTAGTTTCTAAATTGTGTGAATGCTGATATCCAAGATTGCAGAATGTTCTTGTTTAGATCTGCAAATGCCTTTGCATTATCATTGAATGTCTTGACATTTTGCTGTGTTGCATCAATTGCTGCTAGTGCTATTTGATTTTGTACTGAGAATGCTTTAATGGCTTCCTCGGTAGTATCATTGATTACCTTTAGGCTTGCTTGTGGAACGTTTGTGTTTAGTCCACTACGATTTGCATATTCTCGCTGTAGTGTAATAGTGGAGTTAATAGCGTTCTTCCATGCTTCAAGGTATTCTTGCTGAAGATTTGTGATTGACTGTAGATTTTTTGGTGTTGCTTTCTCTACACCATCAAAGAATCTTTCAACATTTTGCCTACTAACTGCATAGATATCTTTTGATTCGGTTGGTTTCACTGTACTCATTTTTTCACCCCCTGATTTTTCAATTTTTTCTCGATAGGCAAAACTATAACTTGGACGAGATTACCTTCTTTTATTCCAAGTGCCTCTCTTTCTGCCTCGGGAATCGAAATTCTTCCATTACTACCAACTGATGTCTTGAACGCACCCCAGGTTGGTAAATTTGGCATCATCTGTGCAAAACCAAACATCTTTTCCATAGCTTTTGACTGAAATGCGCCAACGTTTTCCATAAAATTTGCTTGAGCTTCAGTTGCCCTCTTTGTCATTTGCTTTAATGTATCCATGGGATCAAATGTTGAACCTGCTTGGTTCATCATCAAAGAACCAAAAGCTTTCACAAATTCAGCTTGGGACTGGCCACTTTTTTGGATCCAATCTTTGAACATCTCAGTTGGATTATATTGGTTATTATTACCTGTCATTGGTTTTGTCAGGTAATAGTAATTATATAAGTGTATTGGTAATAAATGGATTTGATTACCTATTATTGGTTAAAAAACCCCTAACTAATTCATAGAATTCCTTCGGATTATCAACATAAGGTGTGTGACCAGAACCATCTATTCTATAGAATCTACAATCCTTGATGGCTGAAACAAAACTATCAGCATATTTTATAGGAATTACAGGATCCCGTTCCCCCCAAATTATCAAGGTAGGAACGGAAATTTTTGTCAACTTGTTTGTAATTAATTCTGCGTTTTTAAGACTCAACAAAGTTGACATGAAAGCCATCTTTGCATTTGGCAACGACATCCGTTCAACAAACCCATCGATAATATGACGTTCGATTTTCTTACCTGGTCCCGCCATCATTTGAAATGCATTTTTAGCAGCATCGCGACTGGGGTAAAGTGCAGCCATGATATATGCATCTAGTGCAGGAGTAGTCATTTTCATCGCTCCTGATGGGGAAACTAGAATGAGTTTTTCTACTTCGGTTTCATCCGTTGCACAATATTCTGTCACTATTTGCCCGCCTAAAGATGAGCCAATAATGTTTGATTTTTTGATTCCGAGTTTTTGTAAAAAATTAGAAAAAAATTGTAAAAAGAATTCTAACGTATAATCTACAGATGGTTTATCGCTATATCCAAAGCCGATCAGATCAGGTACTATTACACGATAGTCATTGTTAAAAAGTGGGATTACATGTTCCCATCGTTGTGCTGAGGCACCTAGTCCATGAACCAATATGATAATCTTATTCGAGTTTCCACTTTCCAAATATCTGATCTTATTCCCATCTATTTTAACAAATTTTTCATTCATTTATTCAGTCGTGGTGTAACTATCACATAGATATATTTTGTCATGTGAATCATTTTGAAAATTACCGATCAAGTTAATAAAAAAAATGGATGTTACTTTTAGAGTGCAGATATGCCTTTTCTCTTGGTACCTATATCAACAGTTTCGTCTATAGTTGAAATAAAGATTTTTCCGTCACCATGAGAACCAGTTCCCGCTGCGTTTACTATTGCTGCTATTACTTGGTCAACTTGTGAATCATCAACGACCGTGACGATTGAGTTTATTGAACTAAATTCAGCAACAAATTTTGCTGTACCCCTTAAACCTGATACAATTGGTCTCGCTCCTTTTCCTTGACCTCTTGCATCATGAATAGTGATACCAGTTACTCCCGTTTTCTTAAGCGCTTCCACAACAGGTCTGCATTTTACTATAGGTACAAAAACTTCTATTCGTTTCATTAGATATTCTATAATATTCTTGAATTTAAGCTAACTCTTCTTTCGCTTTACAACAAAAATTCCAGCACCAATAATTGCAATTATAGCGATAGCGATAAGGTATACACTTGATTCATCATACGAATCTTTGATTTTTGTATCTTGGGATTTTTTTGCTTCAAAATCAAACAAACTCGTAACTTCAATGTTCTCATTTATCGCATACACTGTATATGGACCACTTTTCTCCCATCCAGAGCCACCTGCTATCAAAAGAGTGGAAAATACACCGCTTGTCTTGTAGGCTAATTCTTCAAAGAAAATTGTATCCCCATCAGAATTTTCTATTATGATTAGGACAAATTCACTCTCAGGGGATTCAACGTTTCCAAAGACTGAGATTATATCACTATCATGATATGATTCTTGATCAGTTGATACGTAGATTGAAGTTGCATCTAATTGATTGATAGTGAATGCTATAAGGCATATCATAATTCCCAGAAAATACAAATTCACTAGATTAATGATAAATTAGCTGAATAAATTTCATCAAGAATTATTTTCACAAATCTTTTCTCAATAAGAGATCATTTGGAGAATTGTGGAATACAATACTGAGGAAAGATCAGCAATACTTTTAAATAATGTATCGCTAGCGATATCACAAGCGATATGAACCGAGCAAAATCAGCACAAAAGGTAAAAATGAAAAACTATTCTGGAAGATTACCAGAACAACTAGATCCTGATAAGATCGTTATGACAAAAAAGGACATTCTAGAAATAATTGATTTGATCTTGCAACAGTGGAATCAAAACTTTGGTGCTAACTGGAAATTCATACTTGGATTACGTGGAATCAAAGCAGGAATAATGCTTCAACCTGAGAGCGTAGTACGAAAGATCTGGACAGCGCTACTTGGATTCATAAATCAAATCCTCTATGAGTTTACCATAAGAGATGCTGTAAAACAAGACGAAGCATGGGCAAAGGCACTATCAAAAGTTAAACAAAAAATAAAAACTGAAGGATTGGACATAACAGAATAACTTTCTATTTACTCTTTAGAGGTAATTGCGCATCACCGCTGTAAATTTTTACTACTTTACTAGCAATCTCCTCTACATTTACTTCAGGTTCTGCGGATACAAGCAAAACATTATGGCTCAACGGTAAAGGAAAACACAATAACACCAATCTATCTCTTCTTGATGCTACATAATTTAATGGTCCAAGCTCTTCGTCAAATTCTCTACTTCCAGAATATTTGAAACTAAGTGCAATAAACTCACTTAGTTTCTGACCATCTGACATAAGACGACTTATTCCTTTTTTAAAACCTCCAGCCAACAGTTCTCCTTTTTCATCAATTATTCCTGCAAATCTTATCTTATCTTCGTCAAGCAATTTTTTGCATTTTATATTCAGAGTCTGATTTTCAACGGTACTTTCATTCGAAGTCATATCTAAAATATGATAGTTATCTCCATATATTTTCTGGTTATGGCCTAGTTCCAATTATCTTTATGACTTTATTTGCAGTTTCTTCGATGTCAACTTCAGGCTCTGCTGATATTAATAGAACATTATTGTTTATGGGAAAACTCATTACTAATGCTTTTTCCCTTCGAGACGCAGAAAATTTGACGGGGCCAAGGGTATAATCAAAATCCTTTCTCATTGATACTCTTAAGGCAAGTTCCATGTACATCTTCTGTCTTTCTGCTTCATCTTCTAGAGGTACTAGGCCTTCTCTGATACCTCCCGCTACTAGCTTTCCCATACTGTTGATCAAACCAGCAAATCTAATTTTTTCTTGTTCAAGTAGTATATCACACATTTGTTGAAAATGGCTATACTCATGGGACTTTTCCAATGTTGGCATTTCAATATATCATTACATAATTTCTAATAAAAACCGATCACTTAATTCTGAAAAATTTTTACATTAACAAATTCAACCTATCATGGAATGGTTAGTGTCACAAGGCTAATGGAAAAAGCCCTAA
Organism: Nitrosopumilales archaeon; assembly: GCA_016838825.1. Taxonomy (GTDB): domain Archaea; phylum Thermoproteota; class Nitrososphaeria; order Nitrososphaerales; family Nitrosopumilaceae; genus JAEHKU01. The sequence goes on from JAEHKU010000005.1 coordinate 37,661, forward strand.
TGGGCATTGCAAAACAATGGATTGCCGGAGATACAATCAACGATGCGCTAAATTCAGCGAGATTATCATACAAGAATAGAATGAATGCAATAATCAACAAACTTGGAGAATATCATACTTCAAAGAAGATTGTATCTAACACAGTAAAAGAATATCAAACGATTCTATCTTCACTCAGAAAATCCCGGGTTGAAGGCGGTGTTTCTATAAAACTTACACAAATAGGACTCACTAGAAATAGAAAAGAATGTCTTCAAAATCTCAGAGGAATCATAAAAAGTGCATCAACCACACACGAGTTTGTGTGGCTAGATATGGAATCGTCTGATCACACAGACGAGACAATAGAGATTTACCAACGTCTTTTTACTAGATATGAAAGGTTAGGCATAGCCTTACAAGCAAATCTAAAAAGAACAAAAAACGATCTTGCTGATCTCATAAATCATGGCGGAAAAATTCGACTTGTTAAAGGTGCATACAAAGAAAACGCTAGGATAGCTTTCAAATCAAAAAAGGAAGTTGATGACAACTATATTAGATTAATGAAAGTACTTTTTAAAAAAGGAAATGAGTTTGGTATAGCAACTCATGATTCCGTAATTATTAATGGCGCAATTTCATTATCTAAAAAATACGAAAAAAAATTTGAGTTTCAAATGTTAAAAGGTATTCGTAATGAATTAAAACCAAAACTTATCCAAAAAGGATTTAATGTTTCTGAATACATTCCATATGGTACTAATTGGCTTCCCTATTCAATTCGTAGAATGAAGGAAAGAAAAAGAAATATTTTGTTACTTGGAAGCTCTTTTATTCATTCACAACGAGTTTGAGTCTGTGCTCGCATAAATTGTTGCAGATAATTTTCTCCTCCTGCGCTTTTACCAGATATTCCTGAGTCCTTCCAACCACCAAAAGGTTGACTTCTTACAAGTGCAGCTGTTGTAGCACTCGCAGCTCTATTTGCATAAATTACTCCAGCTTCAATTTTATCAAAAAATTCCTCAATTTGGTTTTTGTCCTCGCTAAAAATACCGGCTGTTAATCCGTAATTAGTATCATTTGCCAATTTTATTGCTTCATCAAAATTTTCATATTCATCTATACAAAGAATTGGTAAAAACAACTCTTCTTTCATTAACTTATGGTTCCGGGGAAGTTTAGTTAGTATAGTTGGCTGAACATAATATCCATGCTCATATTCTGCGCCTTTTTGGATTGAACCGCCTGTGATTATTTGTCCATCTTCTTTTGCTTGTTTAATTACTGAATCAAACTTTTTTTGAGCATTTTCGTTTATAACAGGACCTAAGAAGACTTCTTTTTTCCAAGGAAGCCCTATCTTAAGTGATCTAGTTTTTTCTGCTAATTTTTGAGTAAATTTTTCTGCTATTTCTTTGTGTACATATACTCTAGAACAGGCGCTACATTTTTGACCACCATATCCAAAAGATGCCCGCATGACTCCTTCTGTAGCCTTTTCTAAATCTGCTGACTTCGTCACAATGACAGGATTTTTGCCTCCCATTTCAGATATGTATGGCTTTGTAGTTTTTTCTGTGAACTTCTTAAAACCTGACATTCCAACATTGTATGAACCTGTAAAAGCAATACCATCTACTAGAGGACTCTCAATGATAGCCTTCCCAATAATTCTACCTGGTCCAGTAACAAAGTTGATTGCACCTGCTGGAAGTTTTTGATAAATTGCTTGCACAAATTTGAAGGATGATAATGGAGAATCACTTGAAGGTTTTAAGATTGCAGTATTCCCTGTTATTAGTGCCCCAGTTGTCATTCCAATTGCAATTGCTGAAGGAAAATTAAATGGAGCTATTATCCCCCACACACCATAAGGCTTTAGTACGGTTCTAGTTTTTTCTTTCAAATCAGGATGTTCAGTTTGTTTTGAAAAACCTTCATTGATCTCTAATTGATATGCATAAAATCTCATAAAATCAATTGCTTCATCAACATCACCCATAGCTTCTATACGGTTTTTACCATTTTCTAATGACAGTATAGCACTAAGTGCATACTTTTTTTCAGAAAACAAGTCTGCGCATTCTTTAAATATTTTAGATCTTGTTTTATATGAAAATTTACTCCATTCTGAAAAAGATCTCTTTGCAGCTTCGATTGCGCTAACTGCGTCACTCACAGCTGCCTCTGAGAATCTAGCTATAGTAATTCTAGTATCAGATGGTGATGTTACTTCAAATTTCTTGTCTAAGAAAATTTCTTTACCATCAATAATCAGAGGATAGTCCTCATTAAGATTATTTCTTAATTGTTCAACGGCCTTTTCAAATTTCTTATGAAACTCATCTACAGTATTTTCACTTACTGCATTTCCCCAAGTAAATTCATTTTTAAACACAAATAATGACACATTGATAATAATTTAAACCAGCAAAGGTATTCTCAACTGTAATTTTCGTGTAAAGAGTTAAATTCAGATATCAAATTGCAATTGACTATAATGGCTAAGAAAAAAAAATCTAAATCTAAGAGCCGAAAATCAAAAGTAAAAAGAAAACCATTTGGTGGTTATTCAATAAATTTTGCAGGTAGAAATGAAACATTGGAAGATGTTTTTGGAAATGGTAACATTGCGCCTAGCGAAATGACAAAGAAAATTTGGGCTTTTATAAAGGCAAACGATTTAGCTTCAAAATAATAATAGGCTAGATTATCCTTTAACGTCTTTTAATTATGGCAAAAAGAAAAAAAGGAAAACATCGGAGAAGAGCAGATCAATATGCTGCTCGTAGATGGCGAAAACTTTAGCCTTGCAAAAATTTTTCTTTCTTAATAACTAGTTACAACCTGCATGATGAAAGTATTTCAGATATCATTCTTGATGCTAGGTGTGAAGTTCTGTCCTTTATGTCATAGTTAGGGCAGACTTCCATAATATCCATACCAGCAATTCCATTCTTCACAATAGATTTCATTAGATAAACAGCATCTACGTTTCTTAATCCTAATGGTACGGGTACTGAAACTCCTGGAGCAAAGGAAGGATCAACGCAGTCCATATCAAATGAGATGTAAACTTTGTTTCCCTTTACTATTTCAGCAATAGACTCTGAGATCTCTTTTACACCTTTTTCTGCAATCTCCATTGGAGTAAATACTTTGATGTTAAATTTTTTCAGATTCTCTAACTCTTCTTGTTCTGGTGTTCTTATACCGATTTGTAAACTAGTCTTTATGTCAATATCTTGTAACACTTCATGAAAGACAGAACCATAGTAACCTGTGGTGGAGCTTACAAAGTCAGGATGCGCATCAAAATAAACAAGTGAGATTGGCCCAATTCTTTTTGATACAGACTTGATAGCTTGGGTGGAAATTGAATGGTCACCACCTATTAACAAAGGTATTTTGGATTTTGAGATAATTTTTTCATATACCTCATCTATCTCATCTCTTTCTATGTTACCATAATCATATAATTTACAATGTCCCAATCCTGAAAATGGAACTCCCAATGACTTTTCCCCGTTACGAATGTACATATCTCGTATGACCGATATTTCACGAATTCTATCTGGGGCAGCTGAGGTTCCTTTTCTAAGTGCGTGAGATTGTGATTCATCAGGAACGCCAACTAGTACGATGTTAGAATCATTAAAATCCTCAGTATTTGCCCAACAAATTTTCTTAACTGCCACACTTGACTTGTCTAAGGCATTATCAGGTATAGTGATCATGGAAAACATTAGTTATATACACCCTAAAAATGCACGGATGGTAAATTTTCACAAGGTTTTCATTTAGGTACTAGAATTCTTTGGTATGAAGCCTCAGTTTCTGGCCGACAAGCTCTTACATTCAGATTCACACATTCGATTTGTAGCAATATCTAATATGGATGGAAACATACTTGCCTCAATTAATCGTGAGGGTATGAATAATATTCTTACTGAAGACGAGACTGAAAAGTCACTTCAACGTGCAATAAGCTCATGGAATTCACGTCGTGAGCTTTTCGATAAGACAGGTGAGGGAAAGTATGCACTTGTTGTGTATGAAAAACTAAAACGCATCACAATACCTATTGACAAGGAACATCTCATTTACATTACATTTGATTCTGATGGTAATAATAGAGACGTTGTGCAAGCTGTTCTAAATTCAAAACCAGGTCAAACATCCGAAGGCTTGAGTACAAGTTAAAAATTTAAGTTACATTTTATATAAAATGTAACATTGGATCTAGATTCAATTCGAACATGGGCCCGGTCTCATGGATTCGATTCAAGTAGGATTTGTTAAAATTAACAATTAGTTATACCAAGTAACGATTTTACTTATTCTTGGTTCTTAGGATTTAGTATCTCGAAAACCTAAATGCCCTTTTTAGGGAATTAAGTCTGCTACCTTCAATTTTCGGTTTGTTTGCGCCCACTATCTTGAATACAGTAATGCCTGTTTCAGAGCTTTTGCCCTTAATTGCCCATTTACCGTTTTTCATATGATATGACTCTGGGTCAATAACTGATACCATTTTTCGTGCTTTTACATCGTATGCTTGTATAGCCATTACTTTCCCGTGCAAAAAGGTGTATTACTAGAGTGGTGTAAAAAATTATTGATCTTATTTGGAAAAATTATTGGAGATTACTGACTCTAAATGGTTGTCTTAAAGAATGAACATAAGAAATAAAGGACTTGTACTGTCAAAAAATGGATTTAATCCCCACTTAATGTATGCAGAGCCCGAATTTAACAAAAGAGCTGTTTTGCAATGCAGGGATAAAAATAAAAAAATAGCTATAAACTTTTGTAAGACTCCAGAAGGGTATATTGAGCTAAATTGGTGTAAAGACTGTCTAGTAAAAAGAGCAGACAAAATAATAAAAGACCCATATTTACAACTCTGCACTGTCACATCTGATGATGAAACCATAACAAAGATGAATGTCTTATTCACAAAATATGCACCGCCTAAAATAAAAATCAGTATTGTAAACATGTGATGAATGGGTACAGATTTAGACGATGAAATTAACGAAGATGGTTTTCCAAAGAAAAAACGTAGATACAAAAGCATTTACAAAAAAAGATACCGAGAGAAATCATGAATTGTAAATTCACTAACTAATACTCAAACCTAGATGTTCTGAAATAGTAATTAAATAACTAAATAACAAACTGGAAAGTAACTTAACTCTTAGTAAGTTACTTTTTAATATCCACTATAGAAAGGTAAGTATTTAAGTTAGGTTGAAGCCTTACTGATAGGTATTAAAAAATTGATTCAACCATCCAGCCAGGTATTGTCTCAAATGAAGTGTTGCCCAATTGATAATACGTTCAAGATGATTGGCAAAAAGTTTACCATTCACATACTCCGAAATATGATGCTCCAAGAACAAACTAGGTTCAACCAATTCTTAGATTCCATTGAGAATATCAATCCGAAGACGTTATCTGCGAGACTACGTGAAATGGAAAAAACAGGTCTAATAGAAAGACGAGTCTTTAATGAAACACCGATTCGTATAGAATACTTGTTAACGCAGAAAGGAAAAGCGTTACGGGCTATTATAGAGCAGATGGCAGCTTTTTCAATAAAGTACGAGTCTAGAACTGTATTTAAGGACAAAAAACCAAGAACACTACATCAGTTCCTTGGAGAAAATCCAACGGTGTTAAAGTAAGTTTCAGAAAGCTTTATCATATATCGCGATCGCAGACTTTGTATGGGATCTATAAGACTCATAGATAAAGTAATGATGGTTAGTCCATCAATTCGCATTGCAACAGTATGTACTATGAATGGCAAGATAATCCACACTGCACGACGCAAAGTTATAAAAAATAGACTTTCTCCTAGTGAAAGTAGACGAGCTTTAGCGTCAGCAGTCAAAGCTTGGAAAGTAAGAAACGCAACTTCACGCAAGATTGGTAAAGGCAAGTATGTTATTGCTGAATATGAAAAGGTAAAGCGAATTACTATGCCGGTTGGCCGAAATTTACTTTATGTAACTACATCACCCAACGCTGATCACAATAGGATAATACGAAGACTACGTCAATTAAAGGCATAAAATAATTGCCGTTTCCATTATACTTTTTTTATTTTTGTTCTTAGTGCACAACAATAATTTTAATAATTGATACTTACAATATGAACAGTCTATGGATTATAGTAAAATTTGTAATGAAATACTGAAAATCAATCCGAAAATTCGATTTGCCGGCGTGTATGATACTATCAACGGGGAGGTTTACAATAAGGTACATGATGGAGTTAAAATTCTATTTACCAAGGAACAAAGCAAAACTTCTATGATAAAGGCCTATGGTAGATGGAAAAGTCGTAGGCACTTGGTAGAAATCATTGGTGAACCGGTTTACACTATGACCAAGTATGCTAAAATAAATCGTATCACTATGCCTTGTGGAAAAAACGGTTTACTAATGATAAGTACAGAAGTTGATCTTGAACCTCATGAAATAATTAATGATATTTTGAAAATAGAAGAAAAATTTGCGGACAAAGAAGGATATGCAGCTCGTACGTCCCAAATGAATTTCTAAAAAGAAAAATCTGTATTCACATGAGTCGAAAAAATCTTAAAGCGTTTTACCTTTTTAAAAAATAATGGGAAAAACTATATCAAAATCTATATCCATAGAGGGTGACATAGAATCAGTATATGATTCTGTGTTAAAGAAAATAACAGTACTAGATTACGTTGAGTCATCATCAGTTTGGCCATCAAAAATTGAATTCAAGAGAGGAAAAGGCGGTCTGTTTGCTAAGAGTCTTTTAGAAGTTAAAACTACATTGAAAGTTTCACTTGAACAAGTATCAGATCATATCAATATTTCGTTTGAGTACAGCTTTTCATTACCTTCTTCCTTTGTTGACAAGGATGATAATGAGATTAATAAAGAGTTCATGAAGATAAAACAAGAACTATCGACCACAGATGTTCCAAGCATAGACTTTGATCCTACAAAATTGTCATTTGGAGTAAAGATAATTGATAACACGTTGTATGGTGGAATACCAAAAAATTCTGTTACAGTGATTACATCACCTGCATGTAAAGAAAAGGAAATTATGGTAAGCAAGTTTGTTGAAACTGGCCTGAATAAAGACGAGATCGTTGTTTATGTTTCTAGCAATGATAAAATTTTACAGGACAAAAATTCAATTCAAAATCAAAAATTTTACACAATCATTTGTAATGCTAAGGTAGAGGTTAGAAGGACTTCTGAAGTAAGCTCTAAGAATAAAATCAAGGTGGGAAGTGTGGAACAGTTAAACCCACTTTCTTATGCCCTACAAACAGTACTGAATAATATTTCAGATGCTAATGATGATGAAAAACCAAAAAGATTGATCTTGGATATCGTATCAGATGTATTACTTTTTAATCAATCCTTAACTACGAGAAAATGGCTTGGTGAAACAATCACCAAGTTCAATGCGAAAAATTTCACTGTTCTTACAACTCTTAATCCAAAAATGCATTCTACTGAAGATGTACAAGTGCTGCTTGATCTTTTTGATGGACAAATTGATCTTTACGAAAAAGATTCTGAAACTAGCTCAAAAATGTACATGAAAATAAAAAGACTCAAAGATAACAAATTCTCCGATAAAGAAATCACATTAACTAAAAACTTGTGAATTAATTAGCAGTTGAATTTTCAATGTCGTATAGTGGGAAGGTGAACTTTAGTAGTTTTCCAATGGGCGAAAACATTCTTCATATATCTAGTGAAAGAGAGATTGATTTCAAAAAAATTCCCTTTGAAATTCTAAAGATAATCAAAAGAATATAAAATCCAGTTTTAATGAAAACTTTATGACAAGTTCCTTCCAAAAGGTCTTACCAAATCTTTCAGGAGAACCAGGATGTCGTTTAGCTTGGGAGGTTGATGGAGAAGAAAAAGTCATTTACCTACGTAAGGACGAGTTTGATAAACTCGATGACATGCTTTCTAGTAACACTGATGGTAAGATTGATCTAGAAGGCGAAAATTGCTATATCAAAATAGATTCAAAGTCTACCCAAATTTTTATTGATGATGAAAAGCCTCTTCTTGTAGATAATAATACCATAAAAGGAAAAATTGCTGAGTTTGTTACAAAAATCTAAACCAAAATTCTAAGAACAATATTTAATTACTAATAAGAAAAGAACCAATCCTTAGTCTATGATAAAGATATCTACAATTGTTCTTGTTGTCAGTGCTGTGATGATCATAATGTATACTCCAGACCAAATTATGGGCCAAAGTAACGAATCCAATTTACAAATGCCAGAAACTGAAGGTGATACGGGTTTTGTATGGTACGAAAATTATACTAAAGGTTTAATTTTTACTGCTATTTTTATTGGAGTGCTTCTAGCTCTAGAGGTTTTCCCAAAAAGATCCTTCGCAAAAAAACTTGAGTCTTACAAGCACTTTGAACATGGTTTTTCAGTGGCAGGTAATTATTACTCAGCGGCAAAAAATAATATTAGTAATACCAAGGATAACGTTGAACATAATTCTGACGAGTTTGTATATTCCAATGTTCAAGATTTTAAATCGGCAAAAAAAACTTCCCAAAATTATAATCAAGCACGTAGTCACACTTTTGATGAAAGCAAATTCGATGAGAGTACGTATAGATTGAATCGAGACTTTGATTCTGACATTAAAAGATGTTTTGAAGTCTTGGGTGTACCAGAAACGGCTTCTCCAAATGAGATAAAGATTGCGCGTGATAAAATGATATTATGTTGGCATCCTGATCGAAATAAATCTGCTATTGCTGAATCTATTGTGATGAAGACCAACGAGGCATACAGCCAGCTGAAAAAAGCTGGTAGATGTTAATTTCTTGATTATTTTCCAACCTGTAGAAATTATAGAGTTAATTTGTTCAAAAAAAAAAGAGTAAAGAATCTAGTGTATTAATTCGTGTTTTTTCTCTAGATTCATGATTTTTTTTGCAAGACCGTCTATTAACAGTCTGACCTCTTGGTTATCTTGGTCTAGTTCTGCAAAGGTTTTCCCTGTATTACCTAGCCCTAGTGTTGTTGGATCTTCGCCAAAAAGTGAATACCTTCTAAGTACAGGAAACAAGCCCACTACTGCTGAAATTAGCGCAAGGGCTATTCCAGATATCAGAGCTCTTTGTATGAAACCCATTTTCATATTGAAATTAAACCAAGTTCTGAATATAAGGCGCGCGTAGAAATGATAAATTGTTCATTTTTTGATCAAAACTAATTAGAATGGTTTTACAGAATCTTATAAAAAATTAGATCAAGTCTATGCAGAAAAATATTCGCTTTGTTCGCAAAGATCAGTTATTTGGTCATCATCTAAAAGTTGTTCTTCAACTATAACATCATCAACGAGTCCAGAGAAGTAGCCTTTGTAATACAATGTGCCCTTTTTTACATATTGATGTGCACCAACTACTATCTCATGTTCTGAGGAGAGGTTTTCTACTGATTTAGGTTCATAATATCCAAATGAATTCAATGAAAGAATACCGTCAACTTGTTTTGTTCCCTCTAATTTACCATCTATGTAAATGCTAATTGAAGAATCAGCTAATGTGGCTGCAATATGCACCCATTCTTCCTCTATCTCAGAACTTGATTCTATAGTTGTCCATTTAATTCCATCAAATATAGAAAACTCGGCAGTTCTTTTGTAGAACGGATTATTGTTAATTGAAAGAGAAAAAGTATCTGCTGTACTTAGTATAGTAAATTTGATAGACCCTTGACCATAATCTGGTTTTACCCATGCAGATAAAGTAAATTCGGATACATTATTCATAGAATCTAAATTAGTCATTACATAATTACCACCATCAAGCATTAGCAACGTATCATCAGACTGAAATTCAACAAGACTAAAATCGTTTATGGGGTCTGTTTCAATCGCAAAAATTTCACCTTGTTGGGATTCAATAATGTCTGAAATTTCAATTGATTGCTCAGGTATTTCTTTAATTAGATTATAATCGAATGTAGTTTTAGTTTTTGGTATTTCATCAGACTGTGTATTAGTCCAAGAAGCATAGAGTGCTTTTGCTTCATCCGAATAATTACCACCTAAATCAAACTTGCCTGCCATGTTCACAAATCCATATTTTTCATGCGTCTTGTTTAATACTGCCGTCTTTTCTGACATTGGCATTGCAGCAATGTCAATGAACGCTTGACGTGCCTCTGCATAACTTCCACCATTTCTTATAATTACATCTTTAGCATCTCTTGCGTTCTGGATTTTTTCTTGTAGATAATCAAACAATTCCCAATACATCTCGTGATATTTTTCAGGTATTTTATGAGCAAGATATTTTGCAAATGCATTTCGTGGGGTAAAGTCCTCATACTTCTTGAACATTCTGTCTAACTCAACTTGAAGTTTTTCTTGTGAAATTTTTCTTTGTTCATCTATGAACTTTTCATGCTCAGTTTTAATAAACTGATTTTGTTGCAATTCTGCAATTCTCTGTTTTGAAATTTCGATGTTTTTTAGAATTTTTTCAACAAGTGGGTTGTTTTTGAGATCATCACCAACTAAAGTAGTCCATTCAAAATCTTCGGTTGATATATCATCTGATTCAGTTGCTTCAGCTGGCAGAATTAACATAGTAAATAGAATTAAGATAGATGAAAAACTCAATATCAACTCTGATCGTGATGATTTCATAGAGCCTAATTAGAAAAATGTCTCATTTTATAAAAGATGTTCGTAGCTTTGATTACAATGCAAACCAATTAAATCTAAATCTGGTAAAATAATTTTATCGTACTTTGCTACAACAAATGCAATTGGAAAATAAATGGTATATTATTGCATTATCCACCACTCTGTTATTTGTACCACACCTAGCATATGGATTAGAAATTACTGCTACACCAACAGTTGATAGCTTTGGACCTAATGATTTCATAAATATACTAGTTGAAATTGATGGGATCCTTGGAGGCCAAATGCAATGGATAGCACAAATGCCTGATGGTTCCATCGATTCTGGTTTTTTAGATAATTTCAAGGCAAAAAAGAAAATCCATATTATTACACGCAACGCCTTTGATAATCAATTCGGAACTTGGACAATCACTTACTCTGCAGGAGACGCCTCAGAAACTATACCTATAACAGTAATTCCTCTCATACTTGAAATCACAACAGACAAACAAAAGTATCTTCCAGGTGATGAAGCAATGATTACAGTTACTACTAATTACTACGAACCATATTCTGCATTAGCTGAACAATTTTTCATTAAATTTCATGATTCTCAAAATGTCTTGCTAGATCATATGGAAAGCTATGTCATAAAGGCAAGCCAACCAACTACTAACCTAAAGTTCTTGATCAATGAACTTTTAGCTAACTACGCATTTGGACAATACAAGTTAGTAATTCAATATTACAACACCTTTGCTGATACAACTTTTGAGGTCCCGCGAGACTTCTTTACTACTTCAATCTTTGTTGGAACTGATAAATCTACTTATAACAAAGGGGAAATCGTTGAGCTAAATCTTGTAATTCCAAAACTCCTAGATTCAAATGCTGTTGTAAAGATTACAGATCCTTCAGGAAAGATCACAACTAGAAATTTATTTATTGATGTTACATTGACTAGAGTATTCCTTGATAATGTCTCCACGACGCTTCCAGGAATTTACTTTATAGAAATAGAATACGCTGGAATAGAAGAGACAAGTACTTTTGTAGTTGAATCAGAAGACTCTGAGCCTAAAACTTCTAACATAGAATTTCTAGTGTCTTTAGACAAGCAACAATATAGACCAGGTGAAGTTCTTACAGCAAATGTTAATACTGCTAGCTTAATTGTGGATAAGATTACTTACTGGTTCGAGGATCCTGTTGGAAATAAAGGAATGCAAATTATTATTCCAATGACTTCCGGGACTACTAGCATTCCTATCAACATTCCAAACAATGCTTTGCAGGGACCTTGGAAGATGTACGTAGAACTTGGAGGAGATGTTGAATTCGCAATATTTTTTGTTGAAGGTAATCCCATAGAACACACTGAGATTGTTGCTACTGAAGAACAAACAGGTCCAGAACTTTTGATGACAATTGAAGGCGATAACGTGAATCTGAATGAACCATATGGAATCGCATTAGATTCAAATCAAGACATCTATGTTGTAGATTCTGGAAACTCGGAGATTAAAAAATTTGATTCTAGTGGATACTTGTTAAATTCATGGGGAACATTTGGGTCAGACGAAGGTGAATTCAAAAATCCCATCGGGATCTTTATAGATTCAAATTTTGTTCATATTGCAGATACTGGTAATTCACGAATTCAAACATTTGATAATGATGGAACCTTCATCAAGTCTTGGGGATTTTCCACAATTGAATCTCAAACCTTAAGAAACCCTGTTGCAATATCAGTTGACGATTCAGGAATTTTTTATGTTGCTGATTTTAACTTAAACAAGATTCCAAAATTTGATTCAGAAGGAAATTACTCTGGTCATATAGAATCATTGCTTACTGCAAGCGCAAAATTTTCATCATCTGAATTCATTGTATCACATAATAACAGAGATTTTTTCATTCTCGATTCCAATAATAACAGAGTTCTACAATATCGTTTTGATGGAAATTTTATCAAATTCTTTGGTGCCACTGGTGAGGACGATGGAAAATTTCTTGACCCATCTGCACTGGCTGTAGATTCTATTGGTAACTTGTATGTTGCAGATGCAGGAAACCATAGAATTCAGGTTTTTAATTCTAAGGGGAAGTTTGTTGCCAAGTGGGGTTCTTTAGGTACAGGTGCTGGTGAATTCAACAAAATAACAGGAATTGCTCTCGATTACTTGAATAATATCTACGTTGTTGATTCAGCAAATAATCGAATCCAGAAATTTGCTCCATTTGTTACAACAAGTGAACTAAAAATTCCAGACTGGGTGAGAAACAATGCAAAATGGTGGTCGCAAGGAACTATTGATGACAATGAATTTGCAAATGGGCTCCAATTCATGATCAATGAAAAAATCATTGTAATACCCGATCTTGCTGAGTCAGGCCAATCTTTTGATCAAAAAATTCCTGAATGGATCAAAAGTAATGCAGAGTGGTGGGCAGATGGCCAGATTTCAGATAAAGAGTTTGCCTCTGGAATTGAATATCTGGTAAAGCAGGGAATCATCAGAATATAACAGCACCATCAGAGATTGTGATATGTTATAGCAACATATTGGATTTTTTAGTATGCGATCAGCTTTAAGTAATTCATTTGACCTTCTATTTTTACGTATCAAAGAATAATTCCCGGTTTGATAATAGTTTTTTTCTTAGCAATACTAGTTTTTACTCCAGCATATGCTCAAAGAGTAAACTGTAGTGTCTTAGCCGAAGGACCTTACGGTGGTCTTACAATAGATGCTGATCAAAAAATTAGAGTATTTAATATTAAAGCATCGACGACTCTCCAATCTCTTGGAGGAACTGTAACTTTTCGTTATAATGTTGACGGAGGAGGTTGGCAATCACCAAGTGGTTCCATTGCCAGTGCTAAGATGATAGGCCTTAGTGCAAGTATCTCACCTTTTCAAATCCAGTTTAATACACCTGGTCAACACATGATTCAAGTACAATGTGTTCATTCTACTGCGGGAATATCACTTTCAAACAAAATACTTGTAACAGTGGAGGGTACTGGTTTGGAAGGTGGTTTAGGTGATTTAGGTAGCGGATGTCTCATTGCAACTGCCACCTTTAACTCTGAGCTTTCACCACAAGTTCAAAAGTTGCGAGAGCTACGTGATGGTACACTACTGCAAACAGGATCTGGTTCTGCATTCATGGAATCATTTAACCAACTTTACTATTCATTCTCTCCAACAATAGCTGATTG
>JAEHKU010000006.1:0-293 GCA_016838825.1 Nitrosopumilales archaeon
ATCCACATTAAGATCAAATATATCAGTTGGAGTAATCGAAAACGTACGCTTTCCTCTGTTACGTCCGCAAAGCTCTTCAATTATGAGTTCTTCTTTTTTTGTTTCTTGCATTGTACCAGTACCACATACTGGACACTCCTCCACTCGTAGGGTTTTCGTATGTACAAAGTCCAAGTTTTCCAAATCCACATGCAAAATCTTGTTCGCAAGGTTTGGCTTTTTGCCAGTGATGATTCTAACTGCTTCTGCTACTTCAATTCCACCAATAATAGAAAGAATCGATGGGTGTACAC
>JAEHKU010000006.1:303-46713 GCA_016838825.1 Nitrosopumilales archaeon
ATACTACATGTTGGCATGGAATCTTCATCTAGTGCAGGAAACAAACAATGGTAACAAGCAGACTCTTTTGGTAGTATCGTAAAGACCTGTCCTGATATTCCTACAGCAGCTCCTGTAACAAATGGTATCTTGTTTTTCACACACGCTTTGTTCAAAGAATATCTAGCGTTGACACTATCAAGCCCATCAATGACAACGTCGCACCCTTGTACCACATCAAGTGCTGTATAATCATTTACGGATATTGGAAGTGCCTCTATGACGGTGTCGGCATTAAGTTTCTGCAACTTTTGTGCGGCGGTTTCAACTTTTATTTTGCCAACATCTGTTTCATCAAACATTGTCTGTCTGTGAAGATTAGAGAGTTCGATTACGTCTCTGTCAACTATTCGCAATTTTCCAACTCCCATAGCAACAAGTCTAGTGGCTATTGGATTTCCAAGACCACCAATGCCCACCACACAGACTTTGGCATTTCGTAATTTCAGCTGACCTTCATAACCAATATCTTCCAGCATCACCTGTCTTGAGTACCTATCAAGCTCTTTGCTGGAAAGATCAGACCCGCCAGCTACGGCAGGAAGTAAATTCACTTCGTCGCCGTCCTTTAGGTTTGCATCCATTCCTCCTGAAAACTTTGTGTTTTTTCCATTGATGTAGATGTTGATTAGAGATTTAGGAGTGCCATCATCGTTTAACACTCTTCGCTTAAAGTCATCTCCCATCTCTTCAGATATTTTAGTAAAGGCTTCAGCCAGATTTGCACACGAGATATCTACTTTTTTTTCGCCACCACCCTTGTTTAGTACAGATGGAATTACAAACTTGATACTTGCCAGAACAATCACCTAATCACTGCTGAAATCTTTGCAACATCTGCTTGCATTACCTCTGGCTTTTGAAGTACTTCCATCAAAGGTTCAGTTGCTTTGAGTCCATTCCCTGTAACATAGCAAATTGTGGTGTCGTTTTTGTCAATCTTCCCTTCTTCCACTAACTTTTTGAGAATAGCAACTGCCACCCCACCTGCTGGCTCTGTAAAGACTCCTTCTGTTCTAGCAAGCAATAGTATGGCATCTAGGATCTCTTTGTTGGTGCACTCTTCTGCGAACCCATTATACTGCTTGAGTCGCTTGAGAACGTAATTACCATCTCCAGGATCGCCTATTGCAAGGCTCTTTGCGATAGTATCAGGATTTTCGACTGGAACCACAGAGCTGTTTTTCTTAAATGCATCAACTATCGGAGCACATCCTTGTGGCTGCGCTGCAGTGATACACATTGAAGAAACATCATCTATCAAGGAGAGACTTTGTAGTTCTTCAAATCCCTTACAGATTGCATTTAGCATTGCACCACTTCCTACAGGTATAACAAGCTGATCTGGAACCTTCCATCCAAGTTGTTCTGCTACTTCAAATGCCAGAGTCTTGGAACCTTCAACATAGTATGTTCGCATGTTAATATTGACAATACCTATCCCTTTGGAATCACCTATCTGAGCTGCAATTCTGTTTGCGTCGTCGTAGGTGCCATCCACTGCAATATAGTTAGCACCATATGATAACGCTTGAGTAATCTTTGCATGTTCAATATCACTTGGTGCAAATACGTGACAAGAAAAACCAGCTTTTGCAGCATGAGCTGCAGTTGCAGATGCCAAGTTTCCAGTTGATGCACATCCAACAGCTGATAAACCAAACTCTTTTGCCTTTGAGACTGCAATTCCTGCTGGTCTGTCTTTGAATGAAAAAGTTGGATTTACAGAATCATTTTTGATATAAAGATTATTCAAGCCAAGTTTTTGGCCAAGCTTTTCTGCTTTTAGCAGCGGAGTCATACCAGCTCCTATACTTACAATGTTTGATTTTTCTAAAATTGGCAACAGCTCCAAGTATCGCCAGTATGTTTGCTCACGACTTGCAAACGTATCTTTGTTTATAGTAGGAAAATCGTAACGTACATCAAGTGGCCCGAAACACTCATCACAGATATACTTGAAAGTCGCATCATACTCCTTTTTACACTCACGACATTGCAACGAAATATTTGTCAAGATAGTCTGCCCTTTCGGAATTGATACATAAGGGATACTAATATGAAGTTAAGTATTACTAAACTTTTCATATTGATTTGTTAAGTAAAAATTAATCAATTCTTCTCAATTTAATCAAAAGCGAATCTAACGTACGAATGTAAGGATCAAAAAATATCAAAGAATTGACGTATATTTTCAATTTCTTCTAATTTAAAAAAATATTTAGAGGTAAAGGAGAGTACCGCCGAGGTTGGCAGAAAAAAAAACAGCGGCAAAGAAGACAAAGAAGATTCCTGCGATCATAGGAATAATAGTTATTGCTATTGGTGCAAGTCTTTTCATCTTTCAAGGACAGACACCTTCTGACCAAGTACCGACACCTTTTGACCAAGACTCAGAGTATGACTTTACCAAAACATACTGGCAGGCCTCTGGTCCATTTGCAATTGATAAACCAAAGTACTTGCTTGGCGAGAACGTTTTCATGACAGTAAATGGTTTAATGTCACACGAGGCTGGCAATATTGTATTCAAACGTCCCGATGGTGGTGTTCATGTAACTATACCATTTGATGGATTGAGTAAACCAGAGTTTAATAGTTATTTTACACCCGCCGTATCTAAAGCTCTTAAAGTATGTGGACCAGAAGACCTTGCAGGTACTTGGCAAGTAATCTTTGAAGGAGTAAATTATGCACCAATAACCTTTGAGATTGTGTATGACTTTCTAGAAGGTTCAAGAAAATATTACGAGCCTGTATGCTAGTTTACTTTTTCTCCAATACGTTGTGAAAACATGCACGTTCTCCAGTGTGACATGCTGGTCCAGATGGTTCCACAAGATAGATGATGGAATCAGAATCGCAGTCGACTAGTATTTCTTTTACTTTCTGAGTATTTCCAGATTCCTCTCCTTTCATCCATAGCTTGTTTCTACTCCTGCTCCAAAACCAAGAACTTCCTGTCTTTTGAGTACGATCAAGTGACTCCTTGTTTGCATATGCCAACGTAAGAACTTCCTTTGTATTGATGTCTTGTACTATTACAGGAACAAACCCATCCCCTTTTGAAAAATCGATATCCTCAATACTCTTTTGCATACTACCACTAACCTCTACTTTCTTTCTTAACCTTTCTTTATGCCCTAACAGGAACTCCATTCTCTTTGAGATATTGTTTTACTTTGTTGACTGGATAAGTCTCATAGTGAAAGATCGATGCTGCAAGAGCTGCATCAACGTTTGATTTTTTTAGTACATCAAGAATGTGGCTGGGCTCCCCACATCCGCCAGATGCTATTACCGGAATGGTAACTGCGTTGACAACTTCATTTGTTAATAAAATATCATAGCCCTCCTTGGTTCCATCTGCATCTATGCTGGTTAGAAGAATCTCACCTGCCCCTAGTCTTTCAACTTCTTTTGCCCAATCTATTGCATCAAGATCTGTAGCCGTCTTTCCACCATAGATAAAGACTTCAAACCAAAACTTTTTAGAGCCTTCAGAGAAGACGTTTTTTCCTTTTTCAATATTATAGTTCCGCCTAACATCAATTGCAACAACAACACACTGTCTACCAAAAATATTCATAAGTTCCGTCAAGACTTTGGGATTCTTGACAGCTCCTGTGTTAATTGCAACTTTGTCAGCTCCACTTAGCAAAATTTCTCGTGCATGTTGCAGAGTTTTTACCCCACCGCCTACTGTAAAAGGAATGTCAATTACTTGTGCAATTTTAGACACAAGTGATTTTATGGTTTCTCTTTGCTGCTCTGATGCAGTGATGTCAAGAAAGACTAGCTCATCTGCGCCCTCTTTGCTGTATTTTTCTGCCAACAAAACCGGATCACCAGCATCTTTTATTGAAGAAAAGTGCGTTCCTTTTACTACACGGCCATTATCAACATCTAGACATGGAATCACTCTTTTTGTTAAAGTCATACTGCTTTGGCCTCCTCGATTGAGATTTTTCCATCATACAGCGCCTTTCCTAAAATAACTCCAAATACCCCGCATTCCCTCACTGGAGCGATATCGTTGATGCCAGAAATTCCGCCACTTGCAATGATTTTCGTATCTTCAATTTCACATGCCTGTTTTAATGAATTAATGTCAGGTCCTTGGAGTGTGCCATCTCTATCAACACTGGTCAAAAGAAATTCAGAGAATCCCATCTTTGCGAAATCTCGTATTCCTTCTGTTAGTTTGATCCCTGTACTTTGAGTCCAGCCGTCTATCACGATTATTCCATCAAACTGATCTACCGATATTACAAATCTCTCTTTTCCAAATTTTTCTAAAATCTCTGGCAAAGTTTCCTTATTTTTGAATGCAAATGTTCCCAAGACCACCTTTGATGCAATTTCTAATGCTTCCTTAATTGCAGACTCGGATCGAAATCCCCCTCCAACTTGAATTGGCGTTGAAACTGCTTTTGTGATTTTTTGAATGATTTCTAGATTAGATCCTAGTCCTAAAGTTGCATCAAGATCAACTAAGTGTATCCTGTCTGCACCTGCTTCCTCCCATTTTTTTGCAACACCAACAGGATCATCACTGTAAATGGTTTTTTGTTTTGGATTACCCTTAACTAGACGAACAACTTTGCCGTCCATCAAATCAATTGCAGGAATTATTTTCACTTTTTGCACTCTCGTAAAAAGTTACTAATCATTACAGATCCTACTTTGCTAGATTTTTCGGGGTGAAATTGTGTACCAAAGAAGATATCTTTTTCTAAAACTGCAGGAACTGTAATTCCATAATCGCAATCAGCTACAGTTACATCATCATTCTTTGGCTTGGTTCGGTACGAGTGTACAAAGTAAACCCACGAGTCATCTTTTACTCCCTCAAGAATCTTGCTTGGCTTCTTTATCCGCAAATTATTCCAACCCATATGAGGAATCTTTAGCGTCTTTGGGAGTAACACTACCTCACCATCCAAGATTCCAAGTCCAGCTTCTTTTCCCTCCTCGCTTTTCTCAAAGAACATCTCCATTCCAAGACAAATGCCAAGAACTGGAATTTGGTTGCCAACAAATTCTGAGAGCGTTTTCTTTGAATAGTCTCGTATGCTTCTAATTGCAGGATCAAAATTTCCTACTCCTGGAAGGACAAGTCCCGAATAGTTGTCAGTTTTATCAAAGTCCCTTATTACATCTACGTCAGCGCCATTTTTCTCCAATGATATTTTCAGACTCAAAATGTTGCCAGCGCCGTAGTCAAATATTGCAACTTTGACCACTACATAGCACCTTTAGTACTAGGTATTCCCATTTTTTTGTCAAAACTTGTTGCATTTCTCAAAGCAACGGCAAATGATTTGATAGCAGATTCCACTTTGTGGTGATCATTTTCTCCATACTTTACAGTAAGGTGTAGACAAGCATTGAGGTTTTGAGCTAGCGACTGAAAAAAGTGTTCAATGTCCTCTTTTGACATCTCCTCAATTTGACTTCGTTTGATATGTAGACTAATTTTTTGATAGGGACGTCGCACCAAGTCTAGTGATGCTTCAGATAGTGATTCATCCATTGGAACAGAAGCATAACTGAATCGACTTATACCAACTCTATTGCCTAGTGCCTTGTCCAATGCTTGTGCAAGTGTTATAGCTGTGTCTTCAATTAGGTGGTGATCGATTCCATCTTTGGAAACAGCTTTCAGTTTAAGATCAATCATAGAGTGTTTTGCAAACGAAGTGATTAGGTGATCTAAAAAACTAATTCCAGTCTTTACAGAAGCCTTGCCGTTTCCATCGAGCTTAACATCAACTGATATCTGAGTTTCTTTTGTCGTTCGATTAATTTTGCCAGTTCTTGATTTCATCTAATCACCTGCAGAGAGCGAATTTACTGCTGTTCCAGATTTAATGCCTTCGGAATCAAGTCTATTGATTCTAAAATCATGTCTGCTTTTTTTTCCTCAAACATTCTCAGTTTTTCTTCTGGGTGTTTGCTTGTTCCATATATTCCACAAAAGATGGTCATGGTTCCCATTTGTTCTGCTTCTTTTGCCATGATAAGGTCTTCAGTAGAATCACCTACAAAAATAGTACATCGAGAACCAATACCATTGATTGCTCTTAGCAAAGAGGCGGGGTTTGGTTTTGCAAGTTCTCGTGGCTCGTCTTCTAAAAATACAGAATTTTTCAAATCAAATTCATTGAGCAACTCTTTCAACGAATATCGTATAGATTCAATACCTCTTCCAGTAACTATGCCAATCTTTTTGCTGAACTTTTTCCGTAACGCATCAACTAGTTCTTTCTTGAGTAGTACTTTGTCATTCTCAATTAGCCCTTTCCCGTCGAACTGAGATTTCTTTTTGTAGAGTTTGTAAAGAAGTTCAGAACCATAAAAGAGCTGATCAAAAAAAGAACAAAGAATATTCGTTGAACGCGAACCAGGATAATCTAATCTCTTTCTGACATCTGAAAGATCGACTAAGGATTCGAGATATTTTTCAACGGAACCAATTCCAGTCTTATTTGAATTCTCTATAACATCAAAAACAAACTTTGAAGCCGGTTTGTTTAATTTTTTTGCAGCAATATAAGAGAGAATTAAGGCATACGTTAAATCAACTTCATCATTAAACCCGCCCGTTTTTTTGAATCCTTCGATCATTTCTATTGTAACAGGATCAGATTTTTCAATAGCAGCAATTTTCTTTAGTAAAATCGCTGTTGTATTTTTTATTGTAAGATCATATGAGTTTGTAATATCAATTAACACTCCATCGCAATCAAAAATGATTGCATCAGGATTCTTTTCATCTATATTCAATGATTCATCTACGAATATTCCATCCCCTAACTTGCGTATTGTCATTTTAGAAGATCACGAACTGCCAGTAAGAATTTTGAATTCATTTGCGGAGTACCAACAGTAACCCTCAAGCATCCAGCATTTTTCCCTATTTTGCCTATGATTCTAATTACTATTCCTTGCTCTAATAGGGCAGTATAGAATCGACGATACCCACCTTTCGCATTAAAAAGAACAAAGTTTGCATTGGAATCGAAGACCTCAAACGCACCTGTATTCCGTAGTTTCTGTATTATTATGCCTCTTTCTTTTTTGACTGTATTAGCAACATCTAAAAGGTATTTTGACTTTTTTAGAGCCAAGATTCCTGCCTCTATCGCAATACTGTTCAGTGGATATGGATATTGAATTACTCGTGAAAACACATCAACCAACTCTTTATTGGCAACAAAGTATCCCAAACGCAAGCCAGCAAGTCCAAAAGCCTTCGAAAGTGTCCTAACTACAATTAGGTTATCTTTTTTCTTTGCCAGTTGCACTACAGAATAATCTGCAAACTCTACATAAGCCTCATCAATTATTACCATGCCACGAAATTCATTGATCAACTTTTGAAGATCTTTTTTAGCAAATTGAAATCCAGTTGGGTTGTTTGGAGAATCAAGATAAAGTATATCAGACTCTCTACCCTTTGAAAGAAATTTCTTCAACTCTAATGTCATATTTTTGGAAAAAGGAATTTTGATTGTTGGAATGGAATATAGCTTACATCTTTCTTCAAAGAAACCAAACGTAGGATCAGTTGTTATCACTCGAGTATTATCTGAAACAAAGTTTGCCAGAAATAGATCTATTATCTGATCAGAACCGTTTCCAATACCAATCATTTTAGTAGGTACTTTGATGTAATCTGAAATTGCCTCAACTAGCTTTTCAGCTCTACCAAGTGGATATTCTCTAACATCTGAGAGCTGATTTGCTTTTTCAATAATATCAGATGAGAATGCTGGATCTATAGCATAATTTTCGTTTGAATCTAGTTTCATTACGTTAGAATGTTTTTCTGGTTTTTGATATCCTCGAAGTTTAGAGTATTCTTTTAACTTCTTTTGGAACCACTTCATCTTCCTATCCTGCCTCGTATTGCTTCAAAGTGATTTGGCAAATCCTCTGCCATTGCAAGTGTTCTCATGTATTTTCTTATCTTTTGGAGCGATGCCTTTGAAGATTCTAGCTGAGTGTGAATCTTCATAAAATCTAAAACTGAGAGTGAACCTCTTGCTCTACCAAACCCATTGGTGGGAAGAATGTGGTTTGAACCTAGCAGATAATCACTAGCAGCAGATGGGCTATTTTTGCCAATAAGGACTAGTCCAGCTGTTGTAATTTTCTGTGCAATTTTTTGTGGTCTTTTAGTTATAATCTCCAAGTGTTCTGGTGCTAATCTATTTACGAATTCAATAACATCCGACTCTTTTTTGCAAAGTGCTATGAATCCATTTTTTTGTAAACTACGTCGCACTATGTTACTTCGTTTTATTTTAGGAATTTTTTGATTGAGTAATTTCAGTATGCCATCCTTAAGCTTTGTTGATGTCGTAATGACACAACACAAAGTATCAGAACTGTGTTCTGCTTGAGAAATCAAGTCTGACACCACTATGTCTGGTTCCGCAGTAGAATCTGCTATGACTGCAAGTTCAGTAGGTCCTGCAACCATATCAATAGAGGTAAATTCACTGACCAGTACTTTTGCTATAGATACAAAAGATCCACCTGGCCCTACTATTTTGTCTACCCTAGGAATTGATTTTGTTCCATATGCAAGTGCTGCGATTGCTTGTGCTCCGCCAATCTTGTAGAATTCATCAACTCCACAAATATCAGCAGCAACAAGTGTCAAAGGGTCTATCTGCCCTTTTTTATTTGGGGGAGAAACTGCTATTACTTTTCTTACACCTGCAACTCTTGCTGGTACTACTGACATCACAACAGAGCTGGGATATTTTGCTTCACCACCCGGAATATAACAACCAACACTTTCAATTGGCAGAAAGATCTTCTTTATCTTGGTACCATCTATCTGAATTGAAACATTCTGTAGATTATCTTTTAGCGCAAGTTCCGTTTTTTCAAGTCTTCTTTTGATAATCTTGATTGCTTGGATTTGTTCCTTAGTGACTTTGGAATATGCTTTTTTTATTTCTGATTTTGATACTCTAAGTGAACCAAGTTTTACACCATCAAATTTTTTTTCATATTCCTTTAGAGCTCTATCTCCGTTCTTTTGTACAGCTAAAATAATAGATTCGGCAGTCTTTTTTTGGCGTAAGCTAGGTCTTGGCCGCACAGACTTTACTGTGGCAGCCACATTTCGAACCGTGATGGTCCTCATCTTTCCTCATCTCGTTTTATCTCCTCAAGTGATAAAATTTGTCTTGGTTCGTGAACTACCAATCCTTGTGCTATCTTTCTAAGTTCCGGGACCATTTTGTAAAATTCAGATTTTAGAATAACTGTATTTACCCCATACCAGCCTTTCTGGCTCAAAGGGCTAATAGTAGGTCGTTTAAGAGATGGAAGTTCCTTCAATAATTTATTCAGGTTTCTTTCCATGACATTTACATAAATGTGCAAGTATTTTCTTCCTTCCACAGCACCCCTAAGTAACGTCACAATATCGTAGATCTTTTCGCGCTTGGTTTTGTCCTTCAAAGACCTTTTGTTTGCGATCAAATATGCCGAAGATTCCATCACAATATCTGTTATCTTAAGATTATTCTCGACCATAGTAGACCCTGTTTCGGTGACATCAATTATTGCGTCAACATCATCAGGCGGTTTTGCTTCGGTGGCTCCAAACGAGAGATGAATTTGTACATTTTTGTTCTTTCCAGTTCGTGACCATGGAGTTACGATGAGAGGAGGATTAGAACCATAAAACTTCTTGTATGATTTCAATTCTTTTACAAACTTTGATGAAGTAGTAAGATATTCAGAAGAGATTCGTAAAATTTTCTTTTTCTTTCCATACGAATCTATCATTTGATCAAAAGACTTGAATCCATAAGAATCTGGTATTGCAACAACGAGCTTTATCCTTCCAATTTCCAAGTCTAGGAGCAGTTCCACATCAGCTCGTGTTTCTTTTACCCAGTCATTACCCGTTATTCCAACGTCATACAGTCCATCAAATACTAGAGTAGGAATTTCTTGTGGTCTGATTAACTTTACTGAAATTTTAGGATCATCCAAGGATACACGATACGCTCGGCTCTTACGTTTTACGTTGGTCCAAGCTCTTTCCAATACTTTGAAAGTATCTTCCTCTAAACTACCTTTAGGGATAGCAAACTTGACTAAAGTCATCGTAGACGTAGCAACTGCTTAGCTATATATTTTGGTCGTCAGAGTTCACAGAGAATTTCCTTCGCTCTGTGAATTGAGATGTCTCCTTCACTAATCATCTTCTTCACTATGGTGTCCACCTGTTCTGGTTTTGCCCCTGCACTTACAGCGAAGTTCCGTGCATGCAACTTCATGTGTCCTTTTTGTATTCCCTCTGAAGCAAGAGCTCGTAAAGCAGAAAAATTTTGTGCAAGACCAGCAGCTGCAATTACACACGCAAGTTCTTTAGCAGAACCTACTCTGAGAATCTTGTTACAAATTTGAACCATAGGATGAACGTTTGTCACACCGCCCACTATTCCTACTGCTAACGGCAGTTCTATGCTACCTACCAAGTTTCCGTCTTTGTCTTTTTTCCACTCCGTCAGAGAACCGTAACTTCCCTTTCTAGCCGTATATGCATGTGCTGCAGCATCAATTGCCCTAGTATCTTGACCAGTAGCATTTGCAACTGCAATTATCCCGTTCATCACTCCCTTATTATGAGTAACAGCACGATAGACATCACTTTCTGCAAACTCATAAGCAAGAATGATATTATCAACTATTTCTGATCCGCCTACCTCATCCTTGTCAAATGTTGCAGTTGCTTTGGCCAGTCTCTTTGTAGAATAATTTGATAATATTTTCAAGAGAACTTTGCCACCTGTCAGTTTTTCAATTAGTGGAGCTACTGCTTCACACATAGTATTTGTGATGTTTGCTCCCATAGCTTCACCCACATCAATCAAGAGTTCGACCACAAGCATAGAACCAGAACTTGCTTTGATTTCCCTACAAGAAACTTGTTTTGCACCTCTTCCCATTTTCGAAAGTGACTTGCTCTTAGTGTTTGCAAGCTGTAATATTTCATTTGAAGATTCCATCACACTATTGCTCGCAGATTTTACTTCAGCACCGATCACTTGGATCTGCCCAATACTGTAAGATTCGTCTGCCTGTGCAGTAAAGCCTCCTTTTTTTCTTGCAATCTTTGCAGCCTTGGATGCAGCTGCAATTACAGATGGTTCTTCAATGACCATCGGTACCAGATAATCCTTGCCGTTAATCTGGAAGTTAGTAGCAACTCCTAATGGAAAAGAGAGCGTTCCAATCGCATTTTCAATCATACCATCAGCTTGGTTGAATGAAATTCCTCCAGAGTTTTTAAGAACTTGAACTTCTTCGCTTGTTAAATTACAAAATCGAGATACAATATCTATTCTCTCCTCTCTACTTTTTTCGAAAAATTTTGGAATGGAAGAATCAGCCAATTTATTTTACTATCCTCAAAAGTTTATCATCTGTATTATCAGGAAATCCTTTACCGTCCGTATTTGATGTAAGAACATAAAGATACCCATCTGGTCCTTCATTAACGTCTCTTAGTCTTCCTAGCCCACTCAATATGCTTTTTTGAGAAACAATTTCGCCTTCGTTCATCTCCAATTGATACAAGTTAGATGCACGTAATGATGCTACAATAAGGCTGTTGTGAAGATCAAGATCCTCAGATGAATAATACACAATTCCGCCTGGTTCGAAAGCTGGATCATAGCAAACAAGCGCATCAACATATTTTTTGTCTCCTGAACATTCTTGTTCAGGCCATCCATAATTCTGGCCAGGCTTTACTAGATTTATTTCATCATTCTGTGACGGCCCTATCTCTGTGATGTAAAGATTTCCAGCGTTATCCCATGTCATTCCTTGGGGATTTCTGTGTCCATATGAAAATACAGGCGAGTCCAAGTATGGATTATTTTCAGGAATAGTGCCATCATCGTTTAGTCTCAGGATTTTACCGGCAAGCGATTCTATGTTTTGTGCTTGTTGATGGTCAGTGCCAGAGCCAACAGCTATGTATAGTTTCATGTCAGGACCAAATTTTATGATACCTCCGTTGTTAAATTTTGAAGCAGGTATCTTGTCCAAAATAGTATTTGCTTCTTTTAGTTTGTTATCTGATTCGGTAATTCGCAATACTTTGTTCCATAGCTCTTCATCTTCCACATAAGTATAATACACATAAAGGAAATGATTTTCTTCAAAATTTGGATGAGTTGCAATTCCAAGTAACCCACCTTCTGCAACTTCTGCTACTCTCAGATTAGCTAGTGGTTCATCAATGAGCACACCGGAATCAATTACCCGTATGCTTCCTCCCTTCTCTGTCAGAAAAATCTTATCACCAGAAAAATCAAAAGACCGCGGTTTTTCAAGGTTCGTAGCTAACACTTCCACTGATTTTGTTCCGATTTCACTTGTTAAAGGCTCTGGAATTGGTAAAGGATTTGACGGTAACGATAGTATTACAAAAGATACAGCTACTGCCGCAATAATTCCAATAATACGAATTTTTTTATCCACGACAGAACCACTCTAGAACGATATTAATCATTTACAAAATTCTAGATAAAGAGTATATATGACATTCAAACTTCACTTGGCGTAGCGGGGTGGGGAAGTCAGACTCTGGACTAAGTCATCCCGGCGGGCTCATAATCATCACTGATGAGATACCCGCAAATCAGTAGTTCAAATCTACTCCCCGCTACTTTTGTCAATCTATGAATTTAGAAAACTTGGAACCATTTGAGGGTGTCATTAAATTGTGTTTGTTTATTTTTTTTACCAACTCTTTGCATTGGTCTTGTAAGATGTCTGTGTGCAGACAGCACTGGTAGGTAAAGTCTTTTTTCTAAATTACGTGGGATGTACTGAATTTTTTTTCGACTACTTTTATCTCCACATCTAATGCATTCAAATCCTTGGTTCCTGCCTTTTGACTTCATTCGTTTGTGACATTTGTGACATAATGGATTTACTAGCTTTAGATTTTTTTCTAGTCTCAATATTTCCAAGAATTCAACATTTAAGATTCTTTGATGATTCTTTGATGCTTTTCGTATTCCACCACCAACTCTTACTAGGTCTCCAACAATAAGCTTTGAAGCAATCTTGGATAATCCTGTAGGTTCGTATATTGCACATCTAACTTTGTGTCCATCTTTAGTTATGAAGAAAGTGGTATGAGCTCCTCTAATGACCACCGGTTTTTTGCTAATTTGTCCGATTATAGTACCTGACGTGTATGGTTTCAAATCTGAATTCATAAACTTATTTTTTAGATGTGCGCCGGTGCCTTGGTTTGATTTAAAGACCATATATCCATCTAGTTTTTCTTTGGTTTTTACAAGTGAGGCGCCATAAATAACAGAATTAGCATTCTCTCCTCTGATGCCGTATAGAACAGGGTCTGCACCGTGTGGTGCTATCAAAATCTTGCCTTTCTCTTCGTCATAACTATTGAATGTCTCAGGAAATGTTTTTTCTTGCATATTTCTAACACTTTGTACGGAGATCTCTCTTTTCTTTCCAAATTGTGTTTTTTTACGATAACTGATTAGCTCAAAGGTATGATCATCGAATGTATATCCAATGGTACCTATTGCTCCAACAAGACCTTGTCCATTTCCCATGTAAAAGCACTCCAAATGATTTTTTGACACAAATTCCGTTGCACTTTTTCTCCTAATTAGTCGCCAGAGTGCAAGCTCACTAAATTCTTTGAAATGTTTAGGAATTTTTTCAGCTTCATAAAATACAAGACCAGGATTTGCACCATCTTGTGGCCTTGAATATTTCTTTACAAAATTGATTATTTGTTTTTTGATCTTTCCTGGATTGAACGTTTTAATTTTGATAGCAATCGCTCCATTTCCTCGCGTCTTCCAAGGTATGTTTGGGTTAAATCGAATTAGATAAGGATAGTCCAAAAACTGGACTTTTTCTTTTTTTAAATAATCAACAATTTTGAAAGCAAGGAAAGTAGTACACATCTCTTTCCTAGAGTCAGTATCATCAATTCCAATGTGAAGTATTTGGCTAATTTTTCTCAATTATACAGAAATTAAGCATATGACACACATTTTTGGATTACCATTACCTTTGATGATGTCGTTTGGTTTAAATTAAAAACTACAGAGTTTCAAGTCACAAATGATAGTAATAGATGAAAAAAAGATCTGGGAAGAGATAGAAAAACGAAAACCTGTTTCAGTGGCTATCAATGGACCAGACGGCATTCTTTCAAAGATTCAAGAAGTTGCCAAAAAAATCACATCTAGATTTAATATCCCTGCCTATGTTCTTGCGGATCCTACGTGGGGGTCATGTGACCTCAATACTGCTGGTGCACAAATGCTAGGCGTTGACGTGCTATTTCACATAGGCCATACAATACGAATCGAAGGTTTTGGAAATAATGTAGTGATGATCGATGCATTTGATGATATTTCCTTTGACAGTGTAGCAAAAAAATGCGTAAAAGAACTAGGTAGAAAGACCGTTTCTTTAGTCACAGACAGCCAACACCTATTACATCTCAAAGTTGTAAAAAAAATTCTAGAAGAAGGTGGAATGAATGTACTCATTGGTGAAGGTAAAGGTCAATTAAATGATGGACAGGTTTTTGGTTGTGAGTTCTATCCAACAGAACAGACAAAAGATGATGTTGATGCAAATGTTTTCTTAGGTCAAAGTAATTTTCATGCTGCCGGAATAGCTTTATCTACAAACAAACCAACGTATGTTCTAGATCCATATTTCAATGAGATTAGAGAAGTCACTGAATTTGCTCAAAAACTCCAGAAAAAGGCCACTTTAACAATATACAAAGCAGCTGAAGCTAAAACTTTTGGAATTATTGTAGGACTTAAGGAAGGTCAGTTATCAAAGATAACTGCATTAAAGTTCAAAAAGGAACTTGAAAAAGAAGATAAAAATGTCCTGCTTTTTGCATTAACCGATATTACTAGTGACAGACTTGAAAGACTTTCAGGAGTCGATGCTTTCATACAGGTAGCATGTCCACGCATATCTATTGATAATCATTTTAACAAGCCAGTTCTTTCAACACCACAAGCACACGCGCTATTGAAATTGCTCCGAAATGAAAGTATACAAGGATATTTACAAATTCCACACTGGCTTTAGTATCAGGCTTTAGAAAACCAAAACGAACTCAACAATTATAATCACAAAGTTTCAAGTTTATCCATGTCAGAGAGTCACGTATTTCCTGGTGATGGGATTGCAATTATTGAAGAATTTGAAAATGGTGACAACACTTTCGATGATGGTCATATGGTAAGGTCTAGCGTAATTGGCATGACTGAGTAGAACAAAAAGAAACGAACAGCAAGTGTTCATCAGTTAAATTCTCCTCTGATTCCACAAGTAAATGATATCGTGATAGGCTCAGTAAATTCACTAATGTCTATGATGTTTGGTGTTACTATTCATTATGTCAATGGTAACCTGACTAAAGCAAGGATTGAATGTATTAATCAATTATACAATAAAAAAAGGGTTATGGCGAGGGTTGGTGATATAGTTGCTTTACGCATAATTAGTACAATGAATGGGAAAATACATGCATCGATCGAAGGACCAGAGCTTGGAGTACTGTTTTCTAAATGCATCAAGTGTGCTTCTAACGTAATTAGGACGACTAGTGGTGTAAAATGCGTTGAATGTGGCTGGACTGAGGAAAGAAAACTGTCAAATAATTTTGGAAACGCGAATTTTATAAAACTACGACCTAAAGCGGACAAATGATTCGAGTCGCATTCCAAGGAGAACGAGGCGCATATAGTGAAGCGGCAGCAGCAGTATATTTTAGCGAGACAATTGAGACTGTTCCATTTCCTACGTTTTATGATATCTTAGAATCTACTAAAGATGGTAAAACTAACTATGCCATTCTTCCTGTAGAGAATTCCTTAGAAGGAAGTGTAGGTGAGAGCTATGATCTATTATTGACTACCGAACTGAGTGCAGTTGGCGAGATTTATCATAGGATAATCCACTGTCTGATTGGATTTGATACATTTGAAAATATCAACACAGTATATTCTCATCCACAAGCTCTAGGACAATGTAGGAATTTCCTTCAGAAACATAAGATGAAAACTATTCCTACTTATGACACTGCAGGTAGTGTAAAGATCTTACTTGAATCAAAAAATAAAAACTCAGCTTGCATTGCGAGCAAAAGAGCTTCGGAAATCTACAAAGTACCTTTAATTGAAGAAGGAATTGAGGATGATCCCAACAACTATACTAGATTTTTGGTACTTGCAAAAGAAAAGCGAATAGAAAAAACTGAAAAGGATAAAACCTGTATAATCTTTTCAATAAAACACGTTGCTGGTGCACTATACAATATTTTAGCAAAATTCAATGAATCCCAAGTAAACATGACTAAAATTGAATCCAGACCTAAAAAAGGAACTCCATGGGAATACAATTTCTTTGTTGATTTTGAAGGAAACAATGATGACCCAAAAATAAAAGAAATGATTGATAAAATAAAAGAAAATACTTTGTTTCTTAAAATATTGGGTTCTTATCCACGGGCTGAAATAATCTAGAATCCTCGTGGCTTTTTTGCACTAAAACCTGCACTTACGCCAATAATTACTATCCCAGCAATTATGACAAGGACGTGGAATGTAAAGAGAATTGGATCGTTAGTAAATTCGAATACTCCTTTAATTATAACATCAGAATCGCCAGTATTTCTAATCGTTACTTTGTGTTGCCCGTCTACTAGACCAAACCAATCCAAGCTCTTCTCTTTTCGAAATTCATCATCTACTTGAAGACTTTGTGAAGGTTCACTTTCACCTGTTGGAGTCTCAATTTTCAGATAAAATGCATTACCTGTGATATTTAGAATTTCATGAGCACCAGTTGGGGCATTAAATGCATAGACTGTATCTTCAGTAACAGATAGTGTTTCATTAATTGTTTGAGATTGTAGACCAATTGACAAAAAGAATGCAATTATTCCAATGGCAGTAATTACAGAACCTATACCAACTCCAATTCCAGTTGTTTTAGTTATCAGACCCAATCACCTTCATGCGTTTAAAAAAAGAACTACATTACATCTACATCATGTGGTTGGCTTTCAGCAAATCCTGCACTTGAAATTTTCACAAATTCAGCATTTTCTTGCATCTCATTAATGGTAGTTGCACCACAATAGCTTAGACCAGAACGGATTCCGCCCTTGAGTTGTTTTACTATATCAACAACACTTCCTTTGTAAGGAACCATAGCTTCAACTCCTTCTGCTACATAATCATTCAGATCATCTTCTATTGAAATGGTTCCATTTTCTCTGGTTTTTCTTCCAAGTGATGCATAAAAAGATGCCATGCCACGGTAGATCTTGAATCTTTTCCCATTTTTCATTACAGTAGAACCTGGGCTCTCATCAGTTCCTCCAAACATACTTCCCACCATAACAGTAGACGAACCAGCTGCCAGTGCTTTTGTTGCATCACCAGAGTTCCGTATTCCACCATCAGAAATTATAGGAACGTCATATTCTTTACCAATCTTTGCACAATCAAGAATAGCTGTGAGCTGTGGAACCCCAGAACCTGTTATTACTCTAGTTATACATATTGAACCTGAACCCACTCCCACCTTAACTGCATCAACACCAGCTTTGATCAGATCTTCTACTCCTCCCGCAGTAGCAACATTTCCTGCCATTACTTCAGAGTCAGGAAAGGCCTTTTTGATATGTTTTACCGTGTTAATCGCATTTTCACTATGTCCATGAGCAATGTCGACAACAACCACATCAGCTCCTGCCTCAAGAAGAGCTTCAGTTCTATCCATAAAGTCACCTTTTACTCCTACTGCTGCACCAACAAGTGGTCTTCCTTTTTTGTCCTTAGAGGCAAAAGGATAATTTTCAATATTTTTAATATCTTTACTAGTAATAAGGCCCTTCACATGTCCTCTCTCGTCAACAAGTGGTAGCTTCTCTATTCTATTTTTTGAAAGAATTTCCTTTGCTTCTTGTCCTTCTATGCCAGGTCTTGCAGTTATTACGTCACGTGTCATAACATCTTTTACAAGTTTAGCTTCTGACTCAAATATCACATCACGACTAGTAAGTATGCCAATCAGTTTAGAGTCATCATCAACAACCAAAAGTCCAGAAATTCCCTTCTCATCCATGTATCTTAACGCATCTTTTACGGTCTTGGCAGGATTGATAACATATGGGTTTTCAATCATTACGCTTCCAGAACGCTTTACTTTGAGTACTTCGTTTACTTCTTCTTGTACCGTAAGAAATCTGTGAATTATTCCAATTCCACCTTGACGGGCCATAGAAACTGCCATCGCAGATTCCGTTACTGTATCCATGTTTGCACTAATAAGAGGAATGTTAAGTGAGATGTTCTTTGAAAGTTTGGTTCGTAGATCAGTTTGAGATCGTGAAGTGATTTTTGACAATTTGGGAACAAGGAGTACATCATCAAAGGTTAATCCTTCTCGTATTTCCAACCGAACCCTTTAGTCTAGAATTGTGATATGTTATAAGCCTTTCTTGATATGATTTGATAATTTGGTTACAACAGTAATTACTTCTCTTGTCTCTTTGACATTGTGTGTTCTAATAATGTCTGCACCATTATACACCGAGACCGCTTCTGCAACCAACGATCCATAAACTCTATCTTCTGGATTTTTAAGATTCAATAATTTCCCTATAAACGATTTATTTGAAACCGATATCAACAGTGGATAACCAAATTTTAATAATTCAAGTTTACGTAAAATCAAAAAATCCCTTTCCATCCAATCAGAATTTATTTTGGTATAGAATTTACCCTTGCCAGAACTTCTAAAAAAACCGATTGCCGGGTCTAATGTAATTTTATTTTTTTGAATATTAGAGGACTTTGCAATTCTAACACTTTGTTGTAATAGCTTTTTAGTTTGTAGTAGTTGATTTCCCCTCACTAATGTTTTATTAAAGGCACAAAGAATAAGCGACGGTGAGTATTTTTCAACAACGCGTGGCATGTTGTTGTCATATTTTAGTCCAGAAATATCATTAATGATGTTAATTCCCAGTTCAAGTGCTGCTTTTGCAACTTTTGCTCTACAGGTATCAACTGAGATTGGTAGGTTTGAAGTTCGCTGAACTATTTTGATAGCTCTCGTTACTCTATTCATCTCCATTTTTTCTGATATTGTTGTACTCAAGTAAGGAGCAGTAGACATACCACCTATGTCAACAAAGTCTGCTCCCTCTTCTTCCATAGTTTGAACTGCTTTAGAAATTTCGTTTTCTTTTGTTCTAACAGATTTTTTGAAAAATGACTCAGGACTTGCGTTAATAACTCCCATAATTCTTACTGGATTAGATCCCCCTACCGGAACACTCCCTAATTTATTCACAGAATTTATGATAGGGCCTGTTAATTTTAGATTTACATGAGCTTGAGTGAATGGGAACCCAAGTATGCTGAAATTTTGAAAGAATTTGGTTATAGTAGGAAAAAAGACGAAGAAGCCGCTATAAAATTGAATTCTATCTTAAAAGAAAAAACTCCTTTAAAAAAATTAAGAGAGAAAATTAGGAATCAAACTGTCTTTGTGATTGGTGCAGGTCCCTCTCTCTCCTTTTCGATACCTG
Organism: Nitrosopumilales archaeon; assembly: GCA_016838825.1. Lineage (GTDB taxonomy): Archaea > Thermoproteota > Nitrososphaeria > Nitrososphaerales > Nitrosopumilaceae > JAEHKU01. The sequence continues at coordinate 20,018 of JAEHKU010000006.1, forward strand.
TATTAAAAAAATACAAAAAAATAATCAAAATTGTTGCAGATGGTGCAACTAAAGCACTAATTGAAAACAGAATTCAACCAGATATTGTAGTTACTGATCTTGATGGAGATATTGAATTTTTGAAAAAAGCAAGTGCTAGAAATGCAATTATGATAGTACATGCTCATGGTGATAACCAGAAAAAATTGGAACTTGCAGCTGACTTCGACAACTGTATCGGCACAACGGAAGGAAAGCCATTTGGAAAAGTCTACAATTTTGGAGGGTTTACTGATGGTGATCGATGCTTATTTCTTGCTAGACACTTTAATGCAAAAAAAATAATTTTGTTCGGAATGGAGTTTGGAACGAAAATTGGAAAATATTCAAAGACACGAATTCCTAACAAAAGTGTTAAGATCAAAAAATTAAGAAGGGGAAGAAAATTGCTTGAATGGATCGCTTCAAAGAATAATTTAGGATTGTATACTACCTCTAAGCCAATCAAGGGATTCCAGAAGATTGACTTTGCCAAGTTAGAAGAAATCATTGCAAGTTAGAAATGCGTTTTAATAACGATACCACGTAGAAAAAATATGAGTTTATCTGAGGAGCAGATACGTGACATTTTAGCCCTACAAGAAAGAATTTCGCATGAAATTGAAACGCATGAAAGAGAGTTAGAACTTTTGAAAAAAAACTTGGTAACTTTGAATACTATTCTAAAGCAATCAAGCTTTAGTAAGGCATCCTCGTTGAAAGTAGCAATTGAGGAGGATGCTAATGTTATACCAATTAGAAAAGGAGTTGAAGGAGATATTATTGCTAATGCTGAAGTAACACCTGATAAACTATCGATCGTTGTATCAGATGATGTTCAGCTAGATGAGAACACGCACCCTTTCAAATCATTTTTTCTAGGAAGAATAATTGGAGAAATGGAAAAAAAGGATGCTTTTGATGCTCAGAAAGGCAAGATAGACAAAGATTCTATCATAAATTGCATTATTAACAAAGACGGTAATACAATCAGAGAGATTTTAATAAAAAATTATCGTGAAAAAGATAGAGTAAAGGAAATAATTAACACCGTGGGATGGTCTTTTGCTCGCATGATTGAGAATTCTAGTAAGTAAAAATGGATAAGATCGTTGTTTTAGACTTTGGATCCCAGTACAGCCATCTGATCTGTAGAAGGATTAGAGATTCTTCTGTTTATGCAGAGCTAGTATCCTATAAGATATCATCAGATGAACTAGAAAAGTTGGAACCGAATGGAATCATCTTTTCTGGGGGACCGGCAAGTATCTACAATGACAGTGCCCCAAAACCTGATAAAGCAATATTTGAGCTGGGTATACCTATTTTAGGAATTTGTTATGGTCATCAGTTAATAGTAGATAATTTTGGAGGAAAAGTAAAGCGTGCAAATCAGGAATATGGATCATCATCTCTAATTATCGACAAGAGTACTGATTTACTAAGTGGTTTAGGAGATTACATGAGGGCTTGGATGAGTCATGGTGATGAAGCTGAAAAAATTCCTGAGGGTTTTCAAGTTATAGGGCATACAAATGCATCTGCTACTGCAGCTATTGCAGATACTCAAAGAAAGATCTATGGAATACAGTTTCACCCCGAAGTGGTTCATACGGAAAGAGGAACTGAAATTTTGAAAAATTTTGCTGTGGATATCTGCCATGCAAAACAGGAATGGACTATGCAAAATTTCATAGAGAAAACAGTTAACGAAATCTCACAAATTGAAGGAAACGTACTTTGTGCTGTTAGTGGAGGAATTGACTCAACAGTCACTTCTTTGCTCATTCAAAAAGCTATTGGTGATAGACTGAAATGCATTTTTGTTGATAATGGTCTATTACGATATAATGAAGAAAAGGAGATTCAAAATATGTTTGAGAATAGTTTTTCATTGAACCTTACTACTGTAGCAGCTAAGGAAAGATTCCTTTCTAAACTAAAAGGAGTAAAAGATCCTGAGGAGAAAAGAAAAATTATTGGTGAGGAATTCATACGAGTATTTACAGAATTTGCTGAAAAAAATGGTCCTTTTACTTGGCTTGCTCAAGGTACACTATATCCTGATGTGATTGAAAGTGGCGTTTCAAAAGGTCCTGCTGCAGTAATTAAAACACACCATAATGTTGGGGGATTGCCTGATTGGCTTAACCTGAAAGTCCTAGAACCACTAAGATTTCTTTACAAGGATGAAGTAAGAAAAATTGCAAAGATACTTGGTTTGCCAGAAAAGTTAGTTACAAGACACCCTTTTCCTGGTCCTGGCCTTGCAGTAAGAATCATTGGAGAAGTTACCGACAAAAAACTCCAAATTTGCAAACTTTCAAGCAGAATAGTAGAAGATGAGCTAACCGCTGCTGGTTGGTATGAAAAAGTGTGGCAAGCATATGCTACTGTAGGAGATGATAGGGCAGTAGGAGTGGTTGGTGATGAACGAAAATATGGAAATGTTGTGATGATCCGTGTAGTAAATTCAGTAGATGCAATGACTGCTGATTGGACAAGACTTCCAACAGAACTCTTAGAGAAAATGAGTAATCGAATTACAAATGAAATTGAAGATGTAACATGGGTCTCTTATGTGATTTCAAGTAAACCTCCTGCCACGATTGAACCCCAATGATATTATGGGTTAGCATTTAGTAAAGCAGCACCAAACACTCCTGCAGAATCTCCTAATTGATTTTTAAGAATAGGAGTTTCTATAGTATCAGTAAATACATTTCTGTATACAGCATTCTTGCCTTCATCATACAGGAAAGATACATTCGACACCCCTCCACCTAACACTATTGCATCTGGATCCAGAATGTCAATGACGTTAGCTAGTGCCCTACCAAAATTTTCCAAGAATTCATTCTTCCACTTATTTGCTTCATCTGAAGAACTTTTTTGTACAATTATTGAAAGAGGTTCATTTCTACCAGTCAGTTCAGTCCAGCGGTTTTCTAGTGCTGGTCCGCTAATGTAGGTCTCTACACATCCCTTATGTCCACAATAACATGGATTTCCACCTGTGTGTAGTGTATGATGACCCCATTCACCAGCAATTAAAGTTCGTCCTCTATGCAAACTACCGTTAATTACAATACCACCTCCAACACCAGTTCCCATGATTACACCAAAGACTGTGTCAAAATCTTTTGCGGCTCCAATAGTCGCCTCTGCCATTACAAAACAATTCGCATCATTATCCATTGAGATTGTTTGATGCAGCATAGATTCTAAATCATCTTTCAATGGCTTCCCAATTAAGCAAGTAGTATTACTATTCCTGACTTTTCCAGTGTAAGGAGAGATCGTTCCAGGGATACAAACACCCACAATGCATTCATCTTGTGCTTTCTTTCGTAAATCATTGATCAAGGATAACATGTTACCTAGAATCGCTTGATATCCACTCTCTTTGTCAGTAGGAATTCTTATTCTTTCAATTACTTGGAGTTTTTCATCAAGTAGAATTCCTTCAAGCTTGGTTCCACCAAGGTCGATACCAATTTTATGCATAATTATAGTTGATGGAGTAAGTTTTGAAGGTTCGCGTGTCTTATTGGAACAAAAAATATGTAAAAATCGTTAAATACATTTGTTTTAAGTTTGTGAATCTAGCCCATTCCGGCTGGAGGAGAACCACTTCCTTTTCCTCCAGTTACAGCTATAACATCGTCAATTCTTAGAATCATGCAAGCTGTTTCGGATGCTGATTTTATAATTTGTTCTTTAACTGCAGTTGGTTCTATGATATCGAGTGAATACATATCAGCTATTTTGGTATCCTTTGCGTTAATACCAGTCCACTTTCTTCCTTGTGACTGTTTTGCCCTTAGGTTTACCATAGTATCAATAGGATCCATTCCAGCGTTCTCCGCAATAGTAAGAGGAATTATTTCTAATGCTTCAGCAAATTTCTTGACTGCAAGTTGTTCTCTTCCTTCGAAGCGAATTGCCCAATCTTTAATTCTCGAAGCTAGATAAGCTTCGGGTGCACCTCCGCCTGCGACCACGGATGGCTTTTCTATCACATCTTTAACTACCATTAGTGCATCGTGAAGAGACCTATCAACTTCATCAACTACTCTCTGTGAACCCCCGCGTACAAGAATTGTCACTGCAAGTGGATTTCGACATCCCTCAACGAAAACCCATTTATCAGTCTCAACTTTTCTCTGTTCCACTAGATCTGCAAAGCCCAAGTCTTTCTCAGTTATATCATCAATGTTAGATGTTATTGTACCACCTGTTGCTTTGGTAAGTTTCAGCATATCACTCTCCTTGACTCTTCGAACAGTAAGAATTCCTTGCTTTGCTAGATAATGCTGGGCAATATCATCAATCCCCTTCTGGCAAATGAGAACATTTGCTCCAACACCGTGGATTTTGTCAACCATAGATTTTAGCATCCTATTTTCTTCTTCTAAAAACATCTGCATTTGAGTCGGGTCAGTAATTCTGATCTCAGCACTCATTTCTGTTTTTTCTACCTCAAGGGGAGAATTCACAAGTGCAATCTTTGCTTTTTCAATTTTAGTAGGCATTCCACTATGCACTACCTCTTTGTCAAGGACAATTCCTTTCACAAGATGAGTATCTCGTATAGAATCACCAGCTTTCTTTTCTACTTTAATATTGTCCAAATCAACGGTGTATGTTTCTGCCTTTTTTTCTGCTATCTTTAAAACTGACTCGACTACCATTTTTGCCATTACTTCACTGTCTTCTGATACAAGCTTTGATTGCATACTAGTAATTGCAACTTTTATAAGAATTTCTTTTTCATCAGGTTTTACAGATTTTGCAAATTCTGAAAGAAGAGAGAGCGCCTTATCAGCAGCAGCTTGGTATCCTTCGATTATTACAGTAGGGTGAACATCTTTGTTCAATAATTCTTCTGCCTTTTCTAATAGTGCACCAGCAAATATCACAGCAGATGTTGTACCATCCCCTACCTCATTATCAAGGGCTTTTGAAATTTCTACCATCATTTTTGCAGCCGGATGCTGCACGTCAATTTCTTTCAAGATGGTTGCTCCATCGTTTGTAATGGTAACATCACCAAGAGAATCTACAAGCATTTTATCTAATCCCCTTGGACCAAGACTTGAGCGTACAAGATCGGCTACCAATCTTGCTGCCATAATGTTGTTCTTCTGAGCATCTCTTCCCTTTTGTTGAAGGACACTTTCCTTTAAGACTAAGACCGGACCTTGAGGTGTTTGTTGAATTGAAGCCAAATTTAACTACCGAACTTTGTAATTTTATGACCCTTTTAATATTTTTACGCAATTATACTGATAAAAGATCTCTTCTTGACGTCTACGATTCCATTGTGCAAAATTCGTAGTTCAGGGAGCGCAAGAAAGGGTAAAAAGAGTGGAATAAGGTGTGGTCTTTTGAATCTACACCCGGCATCGCAAATTTGAGAGATAAGTGTTTGAAAGTTTGATAAGACTTCATCATAAGATTTAGTTGAAATAATGCCTAAAAATGGGAGAGGCAGTGTTACAAGTACTTTATTGTCTTTAACAACGACCAGACCACCCTGAGTATTTACTAAAGTGTTTGCAGCAACTGCCATATCAGTTTCATTAGAACCAATAATGATCATATCATTTTCGTGGAAACTCCAAGTGGAACCAAAAGCACCAATTTCTGCTCCAAAGTTTTTTAGGAAACCGACTTTGTGTTTTGAAGAACCAAAAGTCCTGTCAAATGCTGCAACTTTCCATACATCCTTATCAATAGAGGCGCATACGTTTCCATTTTTTGACTCAAGTTCTTCATGATCTTTTTGTGTTATTATTTCAGTTTGCATTTTAATTACTGTAGCCTGAACTTTTTCACTAGAGTCTTTAACAAAAAAATCATTCATACTGAATTTGCGTCTGGTTTTTACAGTTCTAGTCATCCATTTAGGAAGTTTTGGTTTCTTGATATGAGTAACTAAATGACCATTTGCAACAACAAGCTGTCCACCTACAAAGACTTTTTTTGGTTTCATATTTTCTAACTTATCAAAAACTAGGATATCTGCAAGTTTTCCAGGTGCAATACCACCAAGGTCCTTGCTCAAATTATAATAGTCAAAACAATTTTTCGTAGCAAGAGAAATCGCGCTTATTTGATCTAATCCCAGCTTAATAGATTCCCGTATACAATGATCAATATGTCCTATTTCTGATAGATCTTGTGGGTCTACTCCATCTGAACAAAACATTAGTCTATCAAGATAAGTTTTTTTTGAGATAACTTGTGGAATAATCTTCTTCAAGTCTCGTCTAATTGATCCCTCCCTAATCATAATCCACATGCCAAGTCTGAGTCTCTCAATAACTTCCTCATAATCTATGGGTTCATGACATGAAAGAATTCCCGAAGAAATGTATGCATTTAGTTTTTTGTTAGTGGCACCTGCAGTATGACCATTTATAACACAATTATTTTCCAGCATGTTTTCTATTGTTTTCATTGTTCTTCTATCACGGGTTGTAACTTTTGTCCACGAAAACACTTCACCCAGACCTAAAACATTTTGTAACTTTAGAGCAGATTTTTCTTCAGCAGAAGTCATTGTCCTTGTATTACTAAACTTCCTATCAACAGGCAAACCACCTGGTATAACGAAAAAAAATCGTGTTGGTAGAGATTCTGTAAGTTTTACAAATTCTCTAAAACCACGATAACCGGATATGCTTACCACATCAATTGGATCTGGGAAAATTGATGTTGTTCCATGAAGAAGACACTTCTTCACTAATTCAGAAGGTAAGACGAATTGATCTATGTGTATATGTGGATCTGCAAAGCCAGGAGTGATGTAGCTTCCTTTCAGATCGATAACAGTAGTTTTATTCCCAATAGTGTGTGAAGCATCTAATCCTACATAGGCAATTCTGTCCTTTAGTATAGCAATTTGAGAATGTGGGATTATTTCATTAGTATACACGTTGACAAGAGAACAGTTTTTCAAAACAATTCCCGCTTTCTTTTCTCCCATTGCAACAGAATTCAATGAAGAGATCATAGTTGAAAGAGATGTTGACTTCACAAATGTGATTCAAAAATCATCCTATTATAGATTCAAGGCGATGTTTAAATTACGGAGACAGATGGTCATTTTTTATGAATATGCCAAAGCAAGTTAGAAGGTACTGTCCAAAATGCAAAAAACACACGTTACAAAAAGTCTCAATTTACAAAGCAGGTAAAAGAAGGGGCTCGGCCATTGGTGAAAGACGACACGCAGAAGATAAGAAAGGCTATGGTGGACAAAAATTTCCAAAGTTAGCCAAGGCTGCAAAGACTACAAAAAAAATTACCCAGATTCTCACTTGTTCTGAATGTAAAAAGAAATGGCATAAACTTGGCATAAGAATTAGGAAAATGGAGTTAGTAGCACAATGAAGAAACACCATATACTAGTTCCAGAACCTAAAAGTAAATTTCAAAAAGTGAAATGTAAAGAATGCAACGAAGAGAGCATTATTTACTCACATGTAACAACGGTGATTCAATGTGTTCATTGTGGAAACGTTCTTGCAGAACCAGCTGGTTCTATTGCTAAAATAAAGGGCGACGTATTAGGAAGCGCAGAGTAAGTTATAATCTCCTGCTGTGTTAAGATTAAAAGCAATTCTCTTATCATCAAAAATAACATAATTTTCTTTTACAGTACTCAAACCATCTATTTTTTGTGGATTAACCAATGATATTCCAGAATAGAAATATTGTTTATTGTTAATATTAGTGCAGTAATCTGATTTTAGGTTTTGTAACTCTAGATATTTTCTACTTAGAAGAATTGTAGTCCATGTGTTCTTTGGATCCGTCTTCTCAATAATTTTTTTTATAACACTTGCATCTAAAAGTGGAAGATCTCCTGGAGTTACAAACACAGTTTCTTCCATAGAACACAGTACACTGTTAAGGTCCTCCACGTACCCATATCCGGAAGTATCAATAGCATCAACACCAGAATTAATAAGAAATTGACGTGTTTTTGGAGAATTCCGACTTGTTACTGCTATAACTCGTGAAAAACAGCCAGATTCTTTCATTGCTGATATAACACGCATTATGATTGGTTTTTTGTAATTTAACAAAAGTTTCTCTAGTTGTGTTTTCATTCTACTGCCCCGTCCTCCAGACATTACTAATCCAATCATATCGATGCAAAAATTAGTAGAGATGATAGCCTTGTAAGTTCATTCGTTCCACCAAATACATCACCAGAAATACCACCAAAACTACGATTTGCTATCGCTAGAAGTAAAAATGATAATCCTACTCCTGCAGCAAGAACAATCAGGCCTGTAGTTCCACCAATTAAAACTAGAGGTGGTACTGCAATTGCTGCAGCTATACCGAGTTTCTTCTTATCCTTCATGGTTTCGGTAAAAGGTGAACTCATACCAGTCCAAGCAGAAGAACCTCTATTTGCTTGTAGAACCATCACAAATTTTGCAAGTATTTCACTAAGCAAGATAGCTTGAAAAAGAACAATACCTTTCATCATCGAAAAGGCCATAATCATTCCAGCTACATATAGTACAACAGTTATCACTCCTGCTGCACCAACAGCTGGATCACGCATTATGTTTTGTTTTTTCTCTTTTGTTCCCTTTGCCATCAGGCCATCTGCAAGGTCACATAAACCGTCAGTATGATGTATTCCAGTTAAAACTACAAGTGACCCAGTCAGCAAAAGTCCTACAATTAATGGATCCAAAAAAGATGAAATTCCAAATCCTATAGAACCAACAATTAATCCTATTACTATTCCACCAACAGGAAAAAGGTACATGTATCTTGCAACTGTACCAATATCTGAATTTTTTGAAGGTATTATTGTCAAAAACGAAATAATGGAACTAATTGACTTAAACATGAAGCCACCCACCAAGATATGACAGAATAGTAATCACAGGAATTACAAAAACAGCAGTGAACAAAATTGCAGCCAACTTCATTATAGAAATTGCTGATTTATAGTGAGTTTCAGTGAATTCTAATGTTCCATCTCCCATGGTGTAATAGTTTTCCTTTTCAAACCTTGTTCCAAGGGCTCCTGCCATTGCAGCCATTGGGTAGCCAGCATTAGGACTTGGTGTTTTTGATTCATCTCTTTTCATTATTTTAAGAGATCCACGCCAGTCCGCCTTAAGAATGGCTGCTGCCAATATTATCATGATCCCTGTCAAACGAGCTGGGAGATAATTCAATACCATATCACAGTTTGCAGAAAACCAACCAATGTTTCTAAAAAGATCTGTCTTGTATCCTATCATAGAATCTAGTGTGTTTATGACTCTATACAAGAATGCACCTGGTATGCCAAAAATGGTAAAGTAGAAAAGTGGAGCTGTTATCCCATCCACTGTATTTTCGCTTATACTTTCTAGGGTGCCAGAAATAATATGTTCTCTATCCAAATTTTTAGTATCTCGTTTCACAATCATTGACAGTTTATTTCTTGCATCCTCAAGGTCGTTACGTGAAATTGCCTCTATGATTTTTTGTGTATGTCTTTCCATCCCCCTGATTGCAAAAGTTGTTTTGAGTAAATAGGCGCTTACTATTATAGAAAAAATTACAATAACGTAATCAATCAATGAATCAAACGTTATATTAAAAAGTAATTTATTCACTCCAAAGCTAAAAAGATAGAGTAAGGTACACACTATCGAACAAACTGAAATTGTTAAGATAACCCCAGCAAATTTTTCATTTTTTAAACTATGTTTTTTTATGAAGGGTACCAGATTACCTATTAATTTCCCAATCCATGCAGTAGGATGAAATTTATTTCGTGGATCACCAAATGTAAAGTCAATAATTATTGCTAACGCTACTAGAAAAATAGGAATTTCAATCAACTCAAAAACCTCTCTATTGCTTTCATATTAAGACTAGATTTTATTATACTGCTTAAATCCTCTATTTCCGAGTCAAGATGCACTAGAAAATTCTTAGTAAAATTCACTTTTTTTGGACTTGAATTCAGTGAATCTTCTTCTGGAATATCGAAATCAATTAGTGGAATAGTACCTAGTACTGGAATACCAGTTTTCTTCTTAAGTTTACTGAAACTTGGTTTTAGTATGTTTTTGTCTCCCCTAAACTTGTTTATTACAAAACCTGAAATCAATCTTCTATATTTCTTTTCTATGAGAGATAATGTGCCAACAAGGCTTGCAAAGCTTCCCCCTCTATCAATATCAGCTACAAGTATTACTGGAGCTCTAGCATATTCCGCAATTCTCATGTTTGCAATATCATACTTTGCCAAATTGAATTCCGCAGGAGAACCTGCTCCCTCTATTACAATAAAGTCATATTTTTTTTGTAGCCAATCAAGTGATTTTTTGGAAGAACTTAATCCGTACCCAAGTGCAAATTTTTTGTAATAATCTTCGGCATACATTTTTTTGTAAAATTTTCCTTGTACGAACACACTACTTCTATAATTGCCAAGTGGTTTTAAAAGAACAGGATTCATGTGTGGGCTTATTGTTGCTCTCGCTGCAATTGCTTGTATTGCTTGTGCTCTAGAAATCTCAAATCCATTATTCACATAGGAATAATTTGACATATTTTGTGATTTGAATGGAGCTACTCGAAGTCCAGAATTTGAAAATATTCTGCATAGTGCAGTAACGATTGTTGTTTTGCCTACTCCAGAGGAAGTTCCCTGTACCATTAATGCTTTTGACATGTTAAATCACCTTAAGCGCTTTAACCAATTTCACGTTTTCAGCGTGCGTACGCACCGCGACTCTAATGAATTTATTATCAAGACCTCTAAAATTACTACAATCTCGTACTAGAATTTTTTTTTCTAGTAGTTTTTTCTGTAATCTCTTTGAATTAATCTTGGATTTAATTAAAACAAAGTTGGTGTAAGAATTATAACAAGAGAAATTATCCATTTTCGAAAGAGAATTTCGAATGAATTTGGATTCTTTTTTAATGAGTTTTCTTGTCTTATCCAAATGAAATTTATGACATAGAGCTGCCCCAGCAGCTTTTTGTGCGAGTCCACTCACGTTCCAAGGCATCATTATTTTTTGCATCACATTAATCATCATTCTACTAGCTAAACCATAACCAATTCTTATTCCCGCGAGTCCAAATGATTTTGTTAGTGATCGTAAAACGAATAAGTTATCAAATTTTTTGACATAATCTTTAACAGATTCATCATGGTCTGGTACTAGTTCAATAAAGCACTCATCGACAAATACTAAGGTTGACTTGTTTTTCGCAGCAGTAATAATCTTCATCATGTTTTCTTTTGAAATTAGTGATCCTGTTGGATTGTTTGGATTACAAATAAAAATGCAACCTCTTTTTGGAATTCTTTTTATAAATTCTGAAATCTGATTATTCAAATTCATTGATTTAAAGAAAGAAATCCTTGTATCGCATAATTTTGATGCAGCTTCATATTCTCCAAATGTAGGGATCTGCAACAGAATTTGTTTTTTCTTATGAAAAAAAGCCTTACAAAAATTGTAAATTATTTCAGTAGCTCCATTTCCTACCACAATTTGTTGTTTTGGTATTCCTGTGTACCATTCTAGATGATTTCGAAGCTCAGAAGAATTTGGATCAGGATATACTGAAATTGCGTTTACTGATTTTTTTATTATTTTTTTAACTAAAGTTGTACAACCTAATGGATTCACATTAGAGCTAAAGTCAATAATACCCTTTTTTGGACCTTCAATAGATTCAAGTCCACCATGTTTGACTGGAACATGATTCGAGATATTTTTTTCTAAATCAAATTTCATATCATGACGATGTAAGCAAGAGATTTAGTTTGTTTTGATTATTTGCTATAAAGGATTATTAATTCTAGAAAGTGGTCATTACGTATGAAAAAAGTAGGAATTGTTGGTGTTACTGGTGCAGTAGGACAAGAATTCGTCATTTCATTAGATAAGCATCCATGGTTTCAGGTTACCCAGATAGCTGCTTCGGAAAAATCAGCAGGAAAAACGTATCCCGAGGCAATTAGAGACCCAAATACTCATGTTTTAAAATGGCAAGTAGGCGGAGAAGTGCCAGATTATGTTAAAAACATGATTGTACGTTCAGTTGATGAAATTAAACCAGAAGAGCTGGACCTATTATTTAGTGCAGTCGAAAGTGAAGCCGCTCGAGACATAGAAACTAGATTTGCAAAAGATATTCCTGTAATTAGTACATCTTCTGCCTATAGGTATGAACCAGATGTACCAATACTTATTCCTGGAATCAATGATGAACATGCAGCACTTTTGGAAACCCAGAAAAAAAATCGTGGATGGAAGGGGTTTGTTGCACCATTACCTAATTGCACAACCACTGGTCTTGTAATTACATTAAAGCCTCTTTATGAAAAGTATGGTGCAAAAAAAGTTATAATGACATCAATGCAAGCAATTTCTGGCGCGGGTAGAACACCAGGAGTTTCAGCAATGGATGTTATTGACAATATCATACCCTATATTCCAAAAGAAGAAAACAAAGTCAGAATTGAGACCAAAAAAATACTTGGTAAGTTAAAAGATGGAAAAATAGAACCAGCTGATATTCGTGTATCATGTACTTGTACAAGAGTTCCTGTAATTGATGGTCATACTGAATCAGTATTTGTTGAGACAACTAGTGATTGTACTCCAGAAGATGCAAAGAAAACATATGAGGAATACAATAAAGGCTCAACTGTTAAGGGGTTCCCATCAGCTCCTGAAAATTATTATGTAGTTCATGATGATCCAACCAGACCTCAACCAAGAATGGAAAGGGAAGTTGGTGGTGGTATGACTACAACAATAGGTAGAATGGAAAAAGAAGAACTTTTTGATCATGGCCTAAAATACATGCTATTCTCACATAACAAAAAGATGGGCTCAGCAAAAGGAGCGGTACTACTAGCTGAGATGCTCTACAAAAAAGGCATTATATAATTAATAAAAAAATTGCAAGAAAATTGCATAATAGCTTTATTAAGTGAAGGTTTTGCATAATATTTGGTGTTTTAAGTGGTAAAAATAGATGATTTAGATCTTACCATCCTCTCTGAACTTTCAGCAGATGCAAACATATCTGTCCCACGACTCTCAAAAAAAATCAATGCTAATTCTTCAGTGGTTTACAGTAGAATAAAGCGACTTGTCAAAAACAAACTGATTGAACGGTTTACCATAGTTGTAAATGATAGAGAACTTGGCTATGGTGTAAAATCATTAACTGGAATTAATATGGACTCTAAGCAAAGAGATAATGTCATAGATGAATTATTCAACATAAACGAGGTCAGAGAAATATCTGAAGTTACAGGAAGATTTGATATCTTAGTTACAATATATGCTAAGACTCTAGACGAAATGCACAAACTTCTATCAGAGAGTTTAGGACGAATTAATGGTGTTATAAGCTCTGAAAGCTTTATTGAAATGAAAAGACGAATCAAACCTATGCCTTACAAACCGAAGAAGTAGTTTGTTTCATTCAACTTATAAATATCCTGTAAATTTCAACAAAAAGAGGGAATTTTTTGTTAACCAGTAAAGCTAGTTCCAAGTTCAAGATTTACTATGAAGTAACCAAGCCAAAAATTTGGTACTTGCTTGTTTTTACTGCCCTTTGTGCAGCTATCACAGCTTCAAATATTTATGAAATAGAGATCTCGCCAATAACTTGGATCTTAATTTTAGGAGGAGTCGCTGCGGGTTCTGCAGGTGCAAACACGTTAACAAACTATCATGATCGTGACATCGATGCAATAATGGAGAGAACTAAAGATAGACCAATTCCAAGTAGGAGGATCTATCCTCCAGAAAAGGCTAGAGATTTTGGATTCATTCTTGTTGGAATTTCCGTGATCTGTGCTTTTTCAATTAACATGTGGGCTGGCATATTCATGATTTTTGGATTAGTTGATAATATCCTAGTTTACAGCTTCTTATTAAAACGAAGAAGTAGAACCAACATTATTCTAGGTGGATTTTCGGGAGGTGCTCCTGCTATGATTGGATACGTTGCGGTAACCACAACTGGTTTGTGGGATCTGGGATTAGTAATGGCAGGATTGGTGTTTGTATGGATTCCAATGCATATTTGGGCACTTACTCTTCATTTCAAAGATGACTACAACAAAGCAAATGTACCTATGTTAACAGCAGTACAATCTGAAAAAACGTCAGTAAGAATAATTGCAGGCACGACTCTTATGATGGTACTCTTTAGCGTAGTGCCTTTTTTCATGACTGATGAATCTGGAAATAATCTATTTCATGAAGTTTATCTCTATACTGCAATTGGTACTGGTGCTTTGATGTTAGCACTCAGTATATGGGTACTGATGAAACCTTCAGAAAAAGCTTCATGGACCTTATTCAAGTTTTCAAGTCCTTATCTTGCAATATTGTTTATTGCCTTAGCAGTTGATTCTGCATTATAGTTCTAGGTTAGATAGTCCTTTATGAAAATTTTTTCTTGTCTAGGTATTTTTGCAATTTCAAATGATTCTTTACGTTTTGAAAATGATTTTGTAGCATCTATTCCCAACTTGGTTGTAAGTAAATTCTTTTGATCACTTGATGGATCCAGACTCGAGCCTCTAACTTTTTTAATTATAATAAGATCTTTGTCTGCCTGAAATCTAGTAGCCATAGCATATTCAACTGCTACAGGATCATGTGGATCTATATCATCATCTACGATTATTACAGATTTTAAGGAGCGATGTGTTTTAAACGCAGATTTAATTGCCTTTTTTGGATCATTCTTATTTTTTTTAGAAATTTGAACAACTGCGTGAAGCCAATTACAACCTCCATCTGTTAACACCGCTTGAATTGTTTGTGGTACATCACGCTTTACACCTCTGTTAAGCTTTGCTTCGATTGGAATTCCCATAAGCAGTCTATGTTCGGAATAACCTGAAAGAATATCATGAAATATCGGATTGTTTCTATAGTATAATGATTCTAGCTCAAAAACAGGTTGTTTTCTTTTGAAATCGTATGTTCTCAACATTTCAACCATCCACTCTTGATGAGTTTTATCCTTTAGTATACGCCCTTCCATGACGATTTCAGTATCTGAAGGAACATACATGGCAGAATAAGGGCATTTTGCTAATGAGAGTTTTTTATTTAATATTGCATTTGCAATTTCCAGCTCATCTTTTCCCCAGTCAGCCTGGTATGCACCTGCAATAGATATTGCGGGATGAATCCCTATAGTTATAGCAACCTTGAGATCCTCGCCATGATCTTTGGCGTAAGTGAACGACTTGTGTAGGTGTCTGCCTTCTACCATTCTTACAGAAAAGTGCTTACCATCAAGTGGTAACAGTCTATGAAAGGAAGAATTTTGGTTTTTCGTTTCCTGATTCTTTGTATACACTACAGAAGATGTGATAAAGGGTCCAGGTTCGTTTTCAAAATGTGTTACTATTGGTAGAATAGAAATACTTTTTGATCTGTTTTTCATGAATTTTCCTTTTCTTATGATTTTAGGTTTTGTTGCATTTCTAATAGCATGAATTATCTTATGATTAATGGTTGACTCTGTTGCGGAAACAGCTTTTGCGAATCGAGCTTTTGTACCGACAAGATTTGTTACTACCCTAAAATTTTTTCCTTTGATATTCTCAAATAAGACTGCTTTTGATCCATCTAGTCTTGCAGTTATTGCTGCTATTTCATATTTGGTTGATACCCTTCTTTTTATCACCGCTAAATCGCCTGATTTTTTAACACTAGCTAGGTAGCTTCTGAGATCAATTTGCATTAGTGAACAATCTCCATTATTGTTTTCAAAAGAAGCTTAGTGATATTTGGTTCAAGATCTTTTTGCGTATTTACAGAAGCAATACAAATACCTTTTACAACAGAAGCTATTCTTTCAGAAATCATTTTTAAAAAAAGAGATTGGGATTTTGTTGGTATAATTATTGCTGTACTGGGAGTTGGACCATAACCAATTGATACCACCATAGCGCCTATCTTTTCAGTTCCCTCGGTTATTGAAATAAAATTTCCATTTTCAAAGGTTAAAACTTGAACTAGAAACTTTCTCTGGTTTATTTCCACGGTTTTTTTCTTATAACCGGGACTACTAGACATTAACAGCTAAAGACGTCTAATTACGCCTTTATTGCTATCGGTTCTGCTCTAGAATCAGCTTCGACTCTAGCACGAAGTTTTGCTTTATACTTTAGATTTCTTGGTTTGGTTCTTAGTCTGTAACCGCAACATGGACACCATAGTCCTTCCCATTTTATGAAGATCTCACAAATCTGACATCTTCTTTGACCGGAAGCATAACGCCCAGTACCTACTGGCTTTTGTGCCTTGTATCTTGTGCATATTCCTTTACATGTCATTCTATAATCACTTACAGAGTTCTATAGTAATCACAGATATTTAAGGATGGATCAATAATTTTCATAAATTTTTGGACGTTTTTTTGTAAAAATAGTGCTGTATTTCCTGAACCATACCATAGTTTTCAGAAAAAACGAAAAAAGCTGTATAAATATCTATGGTTTCCAGACCCGATCCAAATCTCAGAGAGTTTGATGACCAGAAGTCTAGCCAACCCTCGACAGAGGAAGAACCAATCGTCTGTATCCTTCCCTTTGAGTTATGTACCTTGCCGACAGCATATCACGTTTGCCTCTTTGGTTATAGTTTCTTATTTTTGGAGATGTATTATGCTCGTCTACAAATTCTAACTCAAAATGTGAACAATATCTTAGATTCAAAAGATTAACTATTTGCACAGCAGCCTTCATATTTCCATTCCCAATTTTTATGATTTTTCTATTTGACTTCAGTCCAGCAAGAATCTTTATTACGTGTTCTACAAGTTTCTCGACTGACACAAAAATAGACTTTTCAATTTCCTTTTGAAAATAAAATACAGACAATCCTATCCGTTTACCAGGATCTATTCCCATTACAAGTTCATTATAATTTAGATCTGGTTGGAGTTTTTCCATAATCAAGCCCCTAACTACTGTGGGATCCTCATCAAATAAATCATCATAAAGAAAAACATTATTCGAGATTTTTTTTACTTCAGATGGTGTAGTTAGAATCAATCGTCCTTCAGAATTTTGTACTTGTTCAGGTATTAATGAATAAAATGTAATACCTAACGATTTCAGTGTTTTTATAAACTTGAAATATGGTTTGCCAAGTGTTGTAGCAACAATAATTTGGTTTTTTTCTTGTTGAACTATACCTAGTCTTTATCTCAGTTAAATTTAAGGTTTATGACTTTAACACAAAAGATACAACATCATCTACAGCCTCGTCAAATTTATTATCGATTTTTTTCTTAACTTCTCCTATTTTTTTTTCTCCTTCACTTTGAATCTTTTTAGATTCTTTGTTTGCATCTTCTCGTGCAACAGATATTATTGATTCTGCTTCCTTAGTTGCCATTCGCACAACTTTTTCTCGTAGCTTTTCAATTTCGTTTAGACATTTTAACTGAAGCTCCTTCCCTGAACCTTTTACTTTCTCGTCAAGCGAATCTATATTATTTTCAAGTTCAGAAAGTGATTTTATGATTTCTTCTACTCGAGAAACTGAAACCTCAGACATTTGAAATTGCCACCATCAAATCCGTAATTAAACATTCACTTTGTAGATAGAAGTAAAATAGCACGTGCTAAATCTCCGTTTGCTTCAATTAATGCATTAGTTGCCTCTTCTTTTGATACTCCCCCTTGTTGAGATACCAACATTATATCCTCGTCGCTAAAAACAGGCTTTTCAAGCTCTTTTTCTTCATAACTTTCTGCCACTACTTGGAAGATTGAGTTGTCTTTTCCTTTCATTTCCGTGACAGCGGGTTTAGCAATTATTATCTCTTTTTTATCAGTTTTGATGATTACTTCCTGTACATTAGATACCTCTTTCACATCCAAGCCCATTTTGTCTAACATCCTACGCATTTGACGATTTCCGCCACGCATCATAATATCACCTAGTTTTGCTCCGATTTTTTAAACTATCCCTAACCTTTATGGCTACTCCTCTTTCTTGTGATATGATCATTGGTGATGAAAGTACTGCTCTACCTACTGCAATCACTTTATTACGAAAAAGAACTGGGACGTCGTCACTTATTAGAATATTCTTGCCACATCGCTTCACATGCTTGCAAAAAACGGAGTTTCCTTCTTCAATGAATGGTTTTGAATCAGCATCAACTTGTATGCAGTTTTCTCTGAATTTCTTACTTTTGAGCAAAATTTGTGCAAAATAAACAGTAATTGCTAGGCCACCATCGATTCTTAATGTACAAAGAAGTTTATCGCCATCGTAGACATGACGGATTCTTTTCTTCTTAGAAAATTCAAATCTAATATCCTTTGGAAGGTGTCTTGAGGTACCATTTCCAAAAAGAGCATCAAGCGTGTGTCTTATTTTAACGACTGGGTCCATCTCTTACTATAGGTTTAGTCGTAATATTTCTAGTCTAGTAAGTAACTATATACTAAAGAGAATTAACTATATAGATAACACAAAGGAACCCTATCATGGCAAACAAAGAAGAAACAAGAAAAATTCAGTTTACTGGTAAATCGTCGTACATTATTTCACTCCCTAAACAATGGGTATTAGAACTTGGATTGAAGCAGGGTGACCAAATCGTAGTAACAAGACAAGGAACCTCAACACTACAACTTGTTCCTTCAAAACTTCATTTAAAAACTAATCAGGGAGAATTTGCAACTTTTGAAATTGAACATGATGACGATGCGCCAACAATCACACGAAAATTAGTTTCACTCTACTTCCTAGGATTTAGTACAATTAATGCAAAACCTAAAACTGGAAGATTACAACCGTCACAAAGAATAGCTATTAAGGATACAGTAAAAAAAATACTGATGGGAACTGAGATAATAGCAGACTCTACTGATGGAATGACCATTCAGGTGCTTGTAAATTTATTAGAACTTTCAGTAGATGGAGCCTTCAAAAGAATGCTTCATCTTGCTAAATCAATGTTAAATGATGCACTACTAGCTTTACAAGAAGCAAATTTTGATCTTGCAAAGGAAGTAGTTAACAGTGATGATGAGGTAGATAGATTTGGTTTTTACATTATAAGACAACTCAAAATTGCAATTCAAAATGAACATATTATGAAAGAAATGGGTTTTGAAAATCAACGAAGCTGTCTGGGATACAGAGTTATTGTCAAAAATATTGAGAGAACAGGTGATCATGGTGTTTCAATCGCAAAAGATCTTTTGGAATTTAAAAAACCAATTAAAAACAAAGTGATTACAAAAATCAAGGAAATGAACAAATTTGCTCTTTCTGTTATGGATGATGCTTGTTTATCATTATTTAAGAAGGATTTCAAGCAAGCTGAAATTACATTACAAAAAATCGATAACATCACAAAATATGAGAAAGGGGTACTTGACAGCATTAAATCTTCAAAAGATGATGAAGAAATTTACCGTGTCCGAAGGATAATTGAAAATATAAGAAGAATTTCAGAATATGCTAGCGATATTTCCGAGATAGTCCTTAACATGACTGTAGAGAAAATTCTCAAAAAATAAAACGTTGTAAAAGTGATGTCTTGAATAATTCAGCCATTCTGATTACTTATAATAAAGAAGATTCAATCAAGGAATCCTTATCTCTTTGCGAATCTGCAGGCTACCAAGTTTTTAAAATATTCAAGGAAAAGTATCTGAATAGTCATAAATTCGGAATAGGAGAAAGTAAAGTTAAAGAATTAATTGAAATTATAGAATCAAGAAAACCAGATGTAATAGTTTTTGACGAAATTCTCAGACCGGTTCAGCATTACAATCTTGCTTCCAGATTGAAGATAAATATTTTGGATCGTGAAGCATTGATTTTGCAAATATTTGAACATCGAGCCACTTCTAAGGAATCTAAATTACAAGTAAAGCTTGCTCAGCTCCGATATGAAATGTCACGCGCAAAAGAAAAAGTTCGTCTAGCAAAAACGGGTGAACAGCCAGGTTTTTTTGGTATTGGTAAATTCGAAGTTGACGTATACTATAATGATATAAAACATAGAATGTTCAGTGTAAAGGAAAAGCTAGCAAAAGCAGGTAAACAAAGAGCTCTTCATAGGCAGGGAAGAAAAAGGATGGGTTTCAAAATAATATCTTTAGCAGGATACACATCTGCAGGCAAAACTACATTATTTAATTCATTGACGGGTGAAGACCTAAAGAAAGGTCCAGAGCTTTTTACTACACTTTCAACGACGATAAGAAAATTCACTGCTTTTAACAAAGAGATTCTACTCTCAGATACCGTAGGATTCATTAGTAAACTTCCTACATACATGATACAATCTTTCAAGTCAACACTTGAAGAATTAACTTATGCTGACATTGTTGTACTTGTTGTTGACATCAGCGATCCGCCAATTGAGTTGAAAAAGAAATTTGCAAGTTGCATAAAGACATTAATTGAATTAGGTGTAGAGAATGAAAAGATCATTTATGTGTTAAATAAATCAGATCTTATATCACCTAATGAAATTGTGAAAAAAGCTGAAATTCTTAGAATAAAAGAAAATAAAAAATGGATTCCAATATCTGCAGCAAAGAATCAAAATATTACAAGATTAAGAGAGCTGTTGAATGATGTTTTAAAAAATCACATAGTAGGAAAAAAACGTGAACCAGTAAAATTCGAAATAACTTATGAAGATCGAAGTACTTAGAATTGGTCAGCGTGTTGTACGTGACGATAGAGTAACAACGCACGTAGCATTAGTTTCTAGAGCCTTTGGTGTCTCAAAAATACTTTTGAATGAGGTTAATCCTGACATTAAGAAAACAATTTTTCAAGTGAACAAAAATTGGGGAGGGAATTTTAATGTTGAATTCATTGATGGATGGAAAAATATTCTAAAATCAAAGAAGGATGAATCTTTCAAAATTGTTCATCTAACAATGTATGGGGAAAACATTAATGCTATTGCTGAGCGGATTGAACAAGAAAAAAAGATCTTAATAGTAGTTGGCGCAGAAAAAGTTCCAAGAGAAATCTACGACTTTGCTGATTATAACGTAGCAATAGGTAATCAGCCTCATTCTGAAATCAGTGCACTAGCTGTTTTATTAGATAGGATACAACACGGAAAACAGTTTCAAGTTAGGTATGATTCTGCTCTTCGAAGAATAATTCCTACAAATAAAGGTAAGAAAGTAGTTAGGAAAACAATTGAATAAATATAGAATCTTTTTGAATGGCTTTATTGAGTACTGATTATGATGACCCCTTTGTAAAAATATCAGCTATGATCGGGGGAGATGAATACCTCAAAGTTGCCAGATCACTTTTGAAAACCAAGGATGCTACTGATGAAGAGATTGCAAGCTCAACTGGACTCCGAATCAATATGGTAAGAAAAGTACTCTACGACCTTTTTGGTAAAGCCCTCATCACAGGAATTCGAGTAAAAGATGAAAGAAAGGGATGGTTTGTGTACAGATGGCGTACAAGAAGAGACGAGGTTGAGAATTTCATTCGAAGTCAAAAGAAGAAAATTTCTGACAGGTTGCAACAAAGACTAGATTATGAAAGCTCATCTGATTTTTATCACTGTGGTAACGAAGACTGTAGGAAACTTCCGTTTCAAGAAGCATTAGAAGAATTTTTCAAATGTCCATCGTGTGGAAAAGTTGTGAATCTAAAGAAAAATGACAAGTTAAAAAAGTCTCTGCAATTCAAGATTGGAGAACTCCGTAATGATCTTAACCCTTAAACTGTATAATTAAGGACGATTTCACTATTCATTTTAATAATTTTTTTTAGTTTTAGAGAAAGTGATTTGGGAATTGTATCAAATCCTTTTCCTTCAATTAATGAAATTGCTTTCTTGCCACCTATAATGAAAGGTGTAACTGTAACAATAATTTCATCAACTAGCTTGCATTCAATTAAAGACCAATTAGTAGTTCCTCCTCCTTCAACTAGGATTTTTTTTATTTTTTTTCTATATAGGATTCTAAATAATTGTTTCAAATTTATTTTATTTTTACCACATTGTATAACATCAATTGGAAATTTTTGAAGTCGGGCTAGATTAGATTTAGTAATTTTTTCTGAAACAACAATGATTGTGGAAACTTTTTTGCATGTTTTCAAAATTTTTGAGTCTGATCTAATCGTACCCTTCGAGTCCAGAATAATTCGTGTTGGATTTTTTCCTTTTAAGTGTCTCACTGTTAACAAAGGGTTATCAACAGAAACTGTTTTTCTACCAACAAGAATAGCATCAACCCCTGACCTCAATTTATGTACTCTTCTACTATCTTTTTTTGAGGAGAGTTGCGAGTCACCACTCCTTGTGGCTATTTTACCATCCAAGCTTATTGCTGCACTAAGAACTACATATGGCCTATATCGTACCATGAGCTATTTTACCTCCAATTATTACAGCCTTGATAGCATTTTCAGAAGCACGATGTACAATCGAAGCATACGGATTATGCATTGGTGCAAGATCAATGGTTCGTTTGTCTATAATAATACAATCGGCGAGAGTATTCTCTTGAATCATGCCAAGTTTTTTATTTCTCAATAGTTTGCCAGCATTAACAGTTGCCATTTTAAGAATAGTTTTTGGATCTATTCGTGATTTTTTCATTCCCATGGAAACTTTCCAAAGATAGTCCAACTCCCTAAACATGTCAGGTGAATTGAACATTACATTATCAGTTCCAATAGTGACATTGCACCCTGCCTTAATCATGAGAGATACATCAGGTATTCCTTCTGCGAGTGATGCGTTAGCTCTAGGACAAACAACTATACTGATTTTATTTTTTGCGGCAAGTTGAAGATCTCTTCTTGATGCATGTGTCATATGTACCAGAAAATTTGGTCTCAAAAGTAAACATCTGTGTGTTTCCGTTCTATTAGTTAATTTTTTTGAGGTTTTGCAGCTTTGATTTGTTTCAGCTGAATGGATTGCTTTTATTTTTTTGAATTTTGAATAATATCTTAATACAGAATCGCTGTTTTCATTAGACCCACTAATTCCTAATCCATCACATTTTCGTAAAAGCTGTTGGAGTTCAATTCTTTTAGATTTAGGAAGAGGAACGTTCTGCTTAACTGATCTTTTGTCTTGATAATATTCTAGTCTACCAAGTATTACCGGTCTTATTGGAACATGTCTTATAGCTTTTTGTATTAAGTTGATTCCATCAATACCTCCCTCCCTAAAATCGATAAATGTTGTAATTCCTTTTCGAATCATTGAGACACAAGCATTTCTCATAAAATCAACAAGGTGGGAGGGTTTTGAAGTGCTCAAAATACGATGTTTCAGTCCTGATATGGGATGAATTCTTTGTTCTGCATCTAACTCTAAACCCAAATCCTTTGCTAAAGAATCACCTATGTGGGTATGAGCATTTACAAAACCTGGTATCATAAGAAATCCTTCACAATCATAACATTCTTCCTTTGAGGCTACTCTCAGACTTTTTCTTATTTGCTTAAAATATTGACCAGATACACGTACGTCTACAGAAGAAAGGTACTTTAGATCACTACCATACAATACGCTGATATTTTTTATCAGCATGATAGCTCAAGAATCTGTTGTTTTTTTCCAGTTTTACGTAATTCCCGAATTTTATCCAATGATTGTGTAGCAAGTTTAACCGCATCTCGTGCAGTTTTGGCAGTACCTATTCCACAGTTCAAAACTATTCCATGTTCCTTTTTGATTAAATCGATAAACTGTTCTGCGTTCTCTTTACCATTCTCCGATGAAATTATCATGAAGTTATCTCCTCCTATGAAAAATGTTAATGATTTCTTTTTCAAAAAAAACTCTAACATTTTTGAATATAAGGTAAACATCATAGAAGATACTTCATACGGTGATTTTATTTTGGAAACTGATGTTAATCCATCTACATCCATATGCAGGATCTTTACAGGATGATCCTTTTTGCCATCAACAAATCCAAAAATTCTATGATCACTATCTAAAACAATTTTTGATTTTCGTCCTTCATGTGCTCTTAAATTTGCCTCAAATGGTGAATTGTCATGACCTATTGCCATTGAGAGCTGAATTTCAAAAGATTGAGCTAATTTCTGTTGAATTGCAACATGGTCCTGCAAGGACAATCCATTTGTAACTGCAAAAAACTCATCAAATCTGTTCAAGAAAACAAGACATTCCTTTTGTGAAAAAAGCTTTTGAATCTCTTTGTATAATGATGCCTGTAACATTTGCAACTTATGTTCTCTGTCACTACCCAATGTTAGTGTCCAAGGACCATATCCTGTGATTTTAATGATCGTGAGTTGAACCATCTTTATCGATCTTTTTCAATTGTTCAGATATCTTCACAGTAGCTTCTACGGCTCGTTCTGTAACGGGCCTAATTCGTGCATATGCATGTCTTTGCTGCATTCCAGGTCCGCTTATTCCTAACGTTACCGGTTTTTGGTATTTTATTGCCAGTTCAGTTATCGATTGTGCAGTAGAATTAGCAATTAGCTCATCGTGCTTTGTTTGACCTTTAATTATAGCACCAAGTGTTATGACAGCATCAATATTCTTTTTTTGTAATAACTTATCAATTACAATTGGCATATCAAACACACCAGGAACGTGACAAGTGTATTTTACGTGTAGTTTCATAATTTTTGCCTTTTCTAGAGCAACATCCAACATTCTTGATGTTATTTTCTGGTTAAAGTCCGAGACCACTATTGCAATATTCAAAACTAGTGTACCTTAGAAAATTCTAGAAGCTCATTACCATCCAAGAAGGCAATAGCATTTTCCTGTGCATAGCTTTTTGCTTTTTTAACTGATAATGCAGTGTATGTTTCAGAATCTAACATTTCACAAATCAAAGCCACTGGAGTTAATTTAGTAAGTTGCATTAAATATACAGACATTTCAGTGTGGCCTAGTCTTCTAGATAAAAGACCGTTTGACGCAATTAACATATGAGTATGTCCAGGTGTATTAAAAGAAGAGACAAATTTTTG
Source organism: Nitrosopumilales archaeon (assembly GCA_016838825.1). GTDB lineage: Archaea > Thermoproteota > Nitrososphaeria > Nitrososphaerales > Nitrosopumilaceae > JAEHKU01. The sequence continues at coordinate 45,082 of JAEHKU010000006.1, forward strand.
CTTTTGATCTTCTGGTGCTTCATTATGTAGATTTGCCATTTGTTTGACTGTTAACGCTCTGTCTCTATCTGTAACACCAGTATATGTTTGAACATGATTTATAGAAATTGAAAAAGAGGGTCTATCACCATAAGGCGCAGTTCCAATTATCATATTTTTTGATTCTGCATCAAAATCATCTGTGTGATACAATATATCATGCATATAGGAAAGGTCTAGACGTTTAGCAAATGCATTATCAATTGCAATACAGACTAATCCTCCTGCATGCTGTCGCATTCTGGCAATATGTGCAGGTGTAACAAACTGTGCTGCAAGAATCATATCAACTTCATTTTCTCTTGTGCCAGCATCATGAAGTAAAACAAATTCACCTCTTTTAAGTGAAGAAATTGCATTTGCAAGTGTCATAAAAAAAATTGTCACAGATCTGATTATAAAGGTTACTTGAAAAGTAGTAATTACCACAAAAGTGGTAAAAAATTAGCCTTGAGATAAAACGTATCTTCCAAGAATGTCAGTTTCAATATTAACTTTGTCACCATTTTTTTTTCTTGCAAAATTTGTAACTTTCATAGTATGTGGAATAATACAAACTGAAATTTTATCTCGTGTTACATCAACAAGAGTTAGACTGATTCCATCGATGGCAATTGATCCTTTTTTTACAGCAAACTTTTTCAAATTCTTTGGTAGTTTAATCCAAATTTTTACTTCCTTTGGTCTTCTTTCAATTTTTATTATAGTACCTACCCCATCAACATGACCAAGGACAAAGTGTCCTTCCATTCTATCACCAATCTTCAAGCTACGTTCAATGTTTACCTTATCACCAGGTGACAAGTTTCCAAGATTAGTTTTCTTAATAGTTTCATCGATCATTTCAAATCTACATTTATTTTTTGAAATACCAGTAACAGAAAGACATGTACCGTTTATTGCAACACTTTGTCCAATTTTTAGACCTTTAGAATGTTTTCCCAAATCTATTGATATATTTATGGCACTACGGTTTTTTGTATTTCTTTCAATTCTTTGAACAGTTCCTGTGCTTTCAATAACACCTGTAAACATCTCTTAAAATGAGCTTACATATGTATAAAATGATTTATCTAAATGAAAAAGCATAGATAAACACCTTAACAGTTAGTATCAAATGTTAATTATTTTGGTCTCTGAAATGTGAAAGTTACAATCTTTTGTGGAACACGGTATTCCCTAACCTGTTGTGTTTGATTTTGTATGTCATCTTTCAGATCAGTTACTACAACTGGAACAGCCAGATTATCTTCATCAAAGGGATATGGATTGCATTCAATCCTACCTTCACCTAGTGGGTGAAACTGTAGTTTGATGCTATCATCCCAATTTTTTCGTGGAATGTGAAGAAACTCAACTTCATCACGTCCCAGTCCTTTTGCTTCTCCAGAAAGAGGAGGGAGAAGATCTGAACACAATGACAAGGAAATAGCATCTAGTGTCTGCAACATTTTGACATGTGGTTGCAGGTTACTTGGTTGAATCGCATCTTTTTGCCAACCTCCTAGTTTTTCAAGACGTTGTTTGAGATCCTTTTGTTGCTGATTTAGAGTATCAATTAGAGAAGATACTACCGGCAGAGATTCCTCATTG
>JAEHKU010000007.1 GCA_016838825.1 Nitrosopumilales archaeon
TCAGTTTCAGTTTTAGGTGGTTCTATTTCAGTTTCAGTTTTAGGTGGTTCTATTTCAGTTTCAGTTTTAGGTGGTTCTATTTCAGTTTCAGTTTTAGGTGGTTCAGATATTTCTACCTGAGTTTTCTTTTTTAATTTTGGAGTTTCAGAAAGAATATCTTCTGCATCTGTCTGCCCTTTATCAGTAGTACTCAATTTATTATCGTTAAATAATCTGAAGGTTTGGTTTTTAATTAATGTTTAAGATTTTGTTTTTTGATATAATCCTCTAGTATTTTTTGCACCTCATCAGGCGTAGAAGATAGTTTGATCATATCAACAAGCTCTTTTTCCTCAATTTCATAACAGTTCAAGAAATGTTGTTCATCTTTGTACACCAAGAAGACTTTATCATTGTATACACAGTGGTATAGTTTTTCAGATTCCATTTTTTCTGGTTTTATCTTTATACCGTCCTTCCCTGTTGATAGAGGATAATCCATAATTAACCTTAGAATAGAAGATATTTAGATTATTTTATTCGATATTGTAATAAGCTAATTTTACTATTTATTAGACATGAATGATAGAGTTATTTTACACATAGATTTTGATTATTTTTTTGCTCAATGTGAAGAATTACGTTCTCCTGAACTAAGAACTAGGCCTGTTTGTGTATGTGTGTTTTCAGATAGAGGTGGTGATAGTGGAGCGATTGCTACCGCAAATTACGTTGCAAGAAAGTATGGGGTCAAATCCGGATTACCTATTAGATTTGCAAAAAAAAGACTAGAAGGTGTTTCCAATGCAACTTTTCTACCAACTGATTTTGAATATTATTCTGAGATTTCTGGAAAAGCAATGGACATAATCAAAGAATATGCAGATATCTTTGAGTACGTTGGAAAGGATGAAGCATACTTGGATGTGTCAAAAAGAACAGAAGGAAGTTTTGATAAAGCAAGCCACCTTGCTCAACAGATAAAAAATTCTGTACGTGGTTCAGTTAAACTCACGTGTTCAATTGGAATATCACCGAATAAGTTAGTTTCAAAAATTGCTTCGGACTTTCAAAAACCAGACGGCTTGACTGTTGTTCCACCTGATAAGGTACAGACTTTTTTGGATCCATTACCTATAAGAGCGATCCCAGGTATAGGCAAAAAAACCGAGGATAAATTCTCAGAGCCTGGTCTTGAATCTGTTTCTCAACTTAAAAAACTAGATGTCTTTTCACTCACTAAACAATTTGGAAGAAAGATGGGCACATACATTTACAACTCCATAAGAGGAATTGATGAAGAACCTGTAGCAGAAAGACCAGATGCCAAACAGTATAGTAGAATAGTAACACTAAGAAAGGATTCAAAAGACTATGATTTTTTGGCCAAAAGTATTGAGACCTTATGCAAGGACATTCATTCTACAGTTTTAAAAAACAACATTATGTTCAAATCAATAGGGATACAATTTGTTCAAACAGATCTTGCAAACAAAACAAAATCTAGAATGCTGAAGAATCCTACTTCAAGTCTTGAAGAAATGCAAAAAGCAGCCTTACAGCTTTTACGAGATGCTTTGCAAGGCCAAGACAAACTTGTTCGAAGGATAGGAGTAAAAGTTTCAGATTTGTATCATACCGTAGGCCAGGATACCTTAACACGTTATTTTTAGAAAGCTATACCTACGTGAGCTGCTAATTTCTTGTGTTCCTCAGCTGTTATCCATTCAACTTTCAAGTAATCAATGATTTCTTTGTTACTCATACCTAATCTCTTTGCTTCCTTTACAGTTATGTCGTATGCCTCAATCTCAGTTGGTCTATCTACGTAACAATATGATTTATCATATAGATTTTTTCCAGCTCTTTGTTGCTTGACATGAACTAGCTCATGAACAATATCAAGATACAAAATTTTAGGATCAGCATCTTGAAGATGGTTTAGTCCCACCGTTATTGTGGCATCATCGTTTTTTACTGACATGTAATGATCTTTTTTTTCAACGATGACCTTAGTTTTTGCAAATACATCATCGACTTCTTTCTGGGTTTTAAAAACGTCCAACAATACTTTGCTAGGTTTTAATCCTATGAAAATTTCTTCTAGTGTGTATATTCCTGGTGTTACAAGATTCTTTATTGTAATCAAAGTGTTTGATCTTTTTTTGCTGCTTCTAGTCTTTTAAGGCGTCTTGTCTCCACAAATGTCACTATCATCAAGAAAATGAAAAGCCAGGGGAGAAACATAATTTCACCAGCAACAGAATGAAATTCTTCAAACTCTTCTGGGTTTGTTGAAACTTTAAGTGCAAAGATTGACAGAGAAAAGATTCGAATCAAATTAACTCCAATCGTCCCAATAATTCCTAACACAAAATAGACTGCTTTTCTCTTTCGTTGAATATTCATCTTGAACAAAAAGGCCATCATTACAAGTGAGTAGATTATTACGCTGTGTACTCCCGCAGAAGGCCAGAAAACTTGAAGTGCGAATGGACCATGTTCACCATTCAAAAACATCAGATTATCTCGAGCAGTAGCAACTCCTAAATCAAACAAAGTAATCAGCCACACATTTGCTTGAATCAAGGGTGGAACGACATACTGAAGTGGTCCTAGCGTATCATATGGGAAAAATGCGTCAAGCGACAAAATGATCGCACTACCTAAAAGAAATATTGGTCCTGCAGGAGAAATCCTGATCCAGCGTTTTCCAAATAATATACTCATCGAAGCAACTACAAAGACTGCCATTACTATAAAATCCCACATCCAGATCCATGAAAATATGAGTTCTACATTATATTGTAAAGCTACATCTTCAATATAATCACGCAATCCAAATTCTAACGACACAAGATAAACAATGGTGAGGACAGCTAACGGAACAATTGCAAGTAGTCTTCCTTTTGGAATTTTTATTTTCAATCCTACAAGTTCTGCAACAATAAATGCAAGGGCAAAAAGAAAACCACCTCTTCCTTGATTCCAACTCAAACTAAAAGTGTCAGGAAATGCTGCAAGTGCAAACAAAATTGGACTTGCAATTAGTATGATTGCAAAAATTAGATTTTTGTTTTGCATCGTCTAGACCTTGTCTGTGACCAATAAATATTGTAATTAGAAGAAATCGGTTATTGATTTTTGTTTCACTTGTCTTAACATTTCTCCTTTAGCTAACCATTCGGTTTTGGCTATGCTCATTTTCTGACATGCGATATCAAGTGCTTCGTCAAAGCTAGATGTTACGTATGGTTTCTGTTTCATTGCCATTCTTACACCTTCACGTATCTGCCAAACTCCAACAGGAACGGCATACTCAGGCCTAATTTCACGAAGGACTAGAGATGCTGCCTGGATTTTATTTCTTTTTAGGTACTCTGCAACTGCCAACTTTGCTGCAAAGTAGGCACCAGCAATTGTAGGGTAGTGGTCAATTCCTCTTGCATCTTCAAAATCTGCTCCGAATCCCACATTTCCATGCTGATCATACCATGCTTCTTCCATTTCGAACATCCATCTATGAGGAAATATGACCACTTGAAAGTAATTCCCAATATGAGAAAATGAAAAAATTTTGCAACTGTCTATTAGATCAAAATCCAATATTTCAGAAACCAGTGATCTTGAAATTATTTCATCAGTGGCAGTAATACTCCATCTAGTTGGCACTAGTTTTCTTTTTTTACCTAGCATACCAATGCTAAAGCACTTTTGAATTCTTGTGATCTCAATACCTCTATTGTAAAGCTCAGTTACAGAATCCTGTGCTAGTAAATCTTTATCGTAAAAAATTTTCTGAATACTTTTATCTGAACTAGAAGTTGAAAACTCAACACTTTTTATTTCTCCCAATGGACCAAATGGGGGGCTATACCCATCGATGGTAGTTGTAGGACTGGTATTTTTAACAAATGAAATGTCAGAGTCAATTGATCTTGATGACATAGCAACCTCTTGTAACTTCTCAATGTATTTTCCCTCTACTTGAGAAACATTTGTTGGTTGGACACCCCTTACCAAACTTAGTCGATAGTTTACAATTTCCTCTAAACTCTTTCCTAGCCAACTTTCTGGAGAATCAAACAATGTGGTGTCTCCATGGATTGGGGGAACCATAGGACCAACAAGAACCTTCGGATATCCATAAGTGCCTACAAAAACCGAGGGAGGTGTTGAGCCACTTAGAAAGTTAGATGAAAGCAAGTTTCCGTAACGTGACAGATATTCCTGCCAGTGAGATTCTATTGCCTTTCGTAGATCTGCTGCAGTTAATTTCAATATTACTGAAAAAGAGATTCAAACTAATAATGTTGTAGGAAAAATAATCTGAAGCTCTCAGAAAAGGCAAAAACACCAATTGCACTGTTAGTACTTATTCTTCTTCTTCGCTTTCTTCAGATTCGTCAAAATCACTATTGGCTCTGTTTGGCCTAGTTGGGATGTATAAGATGGTCATACATCAATACCTAGAAACATTGGTTGATAGGTTTCAAGGTTATCAAAAGTTGCTCATTTTGTGATATATGACAGATTTCAAAGATCCCCCGATTGATTCCAAGAGGAAGCACGAGGTAGTGATTTGGAACCGTTCTCCATGAAACATAGAATAAAAATTAGCTGTTTATGGATAATAATTGAACCAAGTTGGAATAAATTTTTTAACTCATGACAAAAAATGTTATTTAAAATGTCACAAACTACAAAGATTGTTTTTTCCGACGTAAGATACATCGTATTAGCAGCTGCAATATTTGTAGGAATGTTGGTGCCACTTTTAATTATCTCAGAATTCATCTTTTTGGAACCTTATGTGATTATACATGTTCCCGCTGAGGGGTTTTTCGGATTTGCATTGATAGTTGCGGTATCTTCAATGGCTGGATTAGTGCTTAGTATGAACGTGTATAGAATACGAGCATTGCGAAATAAAAAGCGAAAAATGGGTAACGGAATTATAGGTTCGATAATTGGTGCATCAGCTGGTGCATGCAGCTGCGGTCCAATTGGTTTTGCTTTGATTTCTACTTTCGGTGTGGCCGGCGGAGTTGCAACTGCATTCTTAACAAATTATGAAATTCCATTACGGCTTGCAGCATTAGCAATTTTAGTCGTTACATATTTCACTACAAGAAAAGCACTAGTAGCTGAGTGTAAAATCAAAAACTAGATTTTATTTTCTTCGAAACAGTCTTGTGATTTTCTCTATTGCTACGTCAATCGGGCAAGATTCACAATAAATTCCAGATCCATGCTCTTTTCTGTGCTCATTTAATTTTTCTTTTGACTCGAATTCCATCCCACATTGATCACATCTGGATAGCATCTTGGGTTTTTTACTTTTGAAAGAGCTCACACAACAATGATACGATCATATCATATAAAATAATCCCCAAATCTTGTTTAACTAATGGAAAACATACAAAATTTTTTGAATGGTAAAATATGGTCAGTATTAGATAGACTAGAAAAACAATCTAGACTTGAGAAATCACACAATTTCGATATCCCCCCTAACGATAGAATGCTTGCGATCTCACAGGACACTGGAATTTTTTTTAATATCATGCTCAAGACGATGAAGGCAAAGAAAGTATTAGAGATTGGCACGTCTGTTGGATATTCTACACTCTGGTTTGCAGATGCAATAAAGCAGAATTCACAGGACATCAATGAAAAACTAATAGTTACAATAGATGAAAATCCTTCAAAAATAGAGAGAGCAAAAAGAAATTTTGGTGATGCAAATGTTGATGATATAATCGAAATAAAAGAAGGCCGAGCATTGGACATTTTAAGAAAAATACTTCATGATTATGAAGAAAACGGCAAAGTGCAAGCAGACCAGCTTGACTTTGTTTTCATAGATGCGGACAAAGAAAACTTGATTGAATATTTTGATACTGTTTTCCTAATGGTTAGAGAAGGTGGAATCATTGCAGCCGACAACATGTTATACCCAGAGGAATACCGGCCAATTATGGAAAAATATGCACATTATGTTAGAAGCAAACCAAATGTGCAGTCGGTAACATTACCTATCGGCAATGGTGAAGAATTTACTATCAAAATTCAGTAAATTCATTAATTTTTAACCTACACTAGATAATGAATTCTTACATGGTTATTGTGAACGACTTCATATGGTGTTATATGGCCACAATGTGGACATGAAAATAGCCCTGTAGCATGTTTCTCAACTGGTTCAATTACTTTACCATTTATAGACTCGATTGAAATAACATCATTTTTACAAATTACTGCAAAGTTTTGTCCTTCGTTTATGGAATCAAGAAATTCTTTGATTGCAGTAACTATTTTGCCGACGTCAATTTTTTCACCATCATTAATTTCAGACAGCATAAATTCAAATTTCTTCATTGTTGGGACTGCAACAACTTGATCAGAGACGTACACTGCAAGATCTGATTTTATGCCTAATACGGGCCTACAATCAATCGTAATCAATAGTCAACACCTAGTAATATCATATCTTAGTTTAACATTTTGTTATTAAGAATTAATTATATCTGAAATTATACAGTATCCGTAAGAAGGAGTCACAGAAGGATACATTATACTATTACGGTCTGTGCTGTGTTGCAACGCAATCGTGTGTCCAATTTCATGCTTCATAATGTACTCAACTGTATCCAAGTCAAGCAGCTCGAAATCTCCATTACACGCAAAATTTCCAATTGTAACTTCAACTATTCCTTTGCCTAGTGTGGCGTGTCCTAGTGCTTCGATATCTCTTACGATCCACATTACCCATACATTTGCGTCATATTTGTCGTTAGTGTAAGTGAAGTTAAAGACAGTAGGTTTGTCATTCCAAGTAAAGTCTTGTGACGCCCAGTGATCTAATGCTTTGTCTAGAGTTGGGATATAATCAAATGGAAGTCCTAGTGGTTGATCATTAATGTAAACATTGTAGTACACAGTTACTTTACCATCTTCTTCAGTGTATGTAGGATCAGGAAGTACATCTAATGCAACCTGGATTTGTTGTTCAAGGTTCCATTTCTCAACATCACGCAAGTATTTCTTCTTTAATTCCCAGCTAGGATTTGGAGACTCTATGTATCTTTTTTCTTTAGCAATATTTTTTCTGACATCATTAAGGTATTTTTTGAGAAAAGGTTCATCTATCTGCTGTGAGATTGAGTCTAAGGTGATTGTAGAATCACTACTATCACCAACCTGAATTATTCCATTAGCAATCAAGAATTCTACACTTGATAGAAATTCTTTGTCTGAAATCTGATTATTTGACCACCACCCAGCTGTATTCTTGACCCAATCAGGTATCTTTGCTGTCTTTTCTTCAGAAACTGATTTTGGTATAACTTTGATAATATTTTGTTTGACCAAATATTGAATTCCTTGGAGAAAATCGGATTGACCAATGTTTCCTTCAGACCACCACTTGGCATTGTTCTTTATCCAAGAAGGCACGGATGACCCAACATGAGATTTTCCCTGCTCTATTTTTAGTGAAATGACTGATTCCTGGTCTGGGTAATACTTTGCTTTTATTGTCGTTACATAATCTTTGTAGTTTGAAGCGATTTTATTACTAGAATCTATTTCGAGTACCTTTTCAAAAAAGTAGAGCGAGTCTGCATACTCTCCAAGACTTCCAAAACCAACTCCCATGCCATTTAATGCTTGTACGTCATCACGATTAATTTCCAATACTTTGTAAAATTGTATTATGGAATCGGAATGCCGTTCAAGTTTACTCAATGCAACAGCTTTGTTCTTCAAAGCAATAGTATTTGTTGGATCAGTTTCTATAATATCATCATAAATTGAGACTGCATTAGCATATTTTTCAAGTTTAACTAGAGAAATACCTTTAAGATTTAAAACTTGAGAATTATCAGGATCAAACCCTAAAGCCTTATCAAAATAAACAATCGCTTCTTCAAAAAAATATTTTTTATATTTGTCAAGCCCCGCTTCTACTAATGCTTCAAAACCTGCCGACTTGATATCAATTTCTTCTTCTGATATAGAGAAAACTGGCAATATTGGAGTGATTGCATTAAAAACCAAAACAACAGAAGCGATAATTGCTAATATGGTCTTGCCTAAATTATGAGCCATCACTCATGTTGAAATTCTACTGAGGTATATATGATAAACGCAGAATTTTTACTCTTAATCATATCCTAAAAAATGCAATGGGAGAATCTGAGACTTTTGGAATTGAGAAGGGTAATGGCGAAAAAGTAATTCAATGGATAAATAGTGAAGCAAAAAAACATAACTGGAAACTTGAGGCCAGACTTTATGGTTACGAGATAAAGACAAGAAATTTTGGTGATTTTGAAATGTTTTCCTGGATTGGAGATACCAAAGCAGCCAGGAATCTTGTAGCAAAGGCAAGCAAGCGGTTTAAGATAAGAGTAATTGAAAGTGGTTTTAGAACAAAAGAAAGGACATTCGGAACGAAAAAAACCGATTATGCCATGGTTCGAAAAGGCGATAAGATATTAGGTCATCTGCAATTTTCTGCCTCAAGACTTGGTAATGAGAAATGGAAGCTGGAAGCAGAAGAGCGAAAATAATGAGGTTTCATAATATATGAGCAACAAAATTGGAATCATAGGAATAGGATTCTTAGGGAAAGCAGTTGCCAAGCATCTTTTAGATTCGGGTTACAAACTTACAGTCTACAATAGAACTAAAGAAAAAGCTATGGCAATTCAAAGTCCTAATGTAACTGTAGTTAGTCAACCAAAAGATGTTGCAAGATATTGTGACTTGGTAATAATTATAGTCAAGGACGCAAAGTCCGTGGAAGAAGTTTCATTTGGTCAAAATGGTATAGTGAAAGAAAATCATGATGGATTGGTTGTAGCTGATATGAGCACTATTGATCCTACTTCATCAAAATCTATTGCAAAAAAATTTAGTGATAATGGAATAATGAAGATTGACATACCGGTTATGGGTGGACCCCCTCTTGCTATAAAGGGCGAACTATTGATGATGATAAGTGGAGACAAGAAAGCATATGAAAAAAACAAAAAAATCTTTGATGTGATTGCAAGTAAGACCTTTTACATTGGAGGTAGCGGGTCAGCAAATGCAGTTAAACTTGCGATGAATTTACAAATATCTATGTTAGCACTTGCAATTTCTGAAGGCATAACTCTTACACGTGAGGCAGGTCTTGATCCTGAGATATTTTTGAATATACTTAATTCTACTTACTTCAAAACGGGCATGAGTGAGAACAAAGCCTACAAGATGGTTAAGGGAAACTATAATCCCACCTTTACTCTCAAGATGTTAAAAAAAGACCTTGACACGATAAACCAAACTGCAAAAGAGCTTAATCTGAAACTTCCAATGGCAACTCAGGCAAATCAAATCTATCAACATGCTACAGATAGCGGTTTTGGTGAATTAGACTATACTGGAATTCTTTCGTATTTAGAGAGAATTGTTAGGAAGTAAAAAACCAAGTATCTGCTAGCCTTGTGATATCACCAAAATTGATATAGCAATGCTTTTCGTAGCAGCCTTATGAGACTGAAAGACCAAGTCGCCATTGTCACTGGCGCATCAAGCGATATTGGAATAGTCATTGTCAAAAGATTCGTAGAAGAAGGTGCGAATGTTGTCATGATTGGAAGAGACCTAAAGAAGTTGGAGAAGGCAAAATCATCTATAGGAAAAAATGATTCAATAGTTGTCATGCCATGTGATATTACAGATGCAGCTCAGGTCATTCAAACTGTTGAACAGATTGTTGATCATTATGGAAAAATTAATGTCCTCGTGAATAATGCAGGAGCCATTAATGACCCAATTCACTTCCATGAGATGTCAGATTCTGATATTACAAATTTAATTGATATTAACATGGTTGGAACATTCAAAATGACAAGGGCAGTACTACAAAAAATGATAGATAAGAATGGCGGTTGCATAATCAATATAGGTTCAATATCAAGTGAGCGTGCAATTCCCAAAGTCCACCTAACAGTATATTGTTCCACAAAAGCAGCCATTACCATGTTTACAAAAGGAATTGCAGTTGAATATGCTAGGAAAAACATACGCTGCAACTGCATCAGTCCTGGAATTATCAACTCGGGTATGATAAAACCATATCTTGATGATCCAAAAGCAAGAAAGGTACTGGAAAGCAGACAACCACTTAACAGGATTGGTGAGCCCGAAGATGTTGCAAATGCTGCAGTTTATTTAGCATCAGATGAAGCAAACTGGATTACTGGTATAATTTTAAACGTTGATGGTGGAAAATCATCGTCTGAAAGTTAGTGCGATAAATAATTACATTATGTTCAAAGAGCTGCATGTGCAAGCATCTGCGCTACCCTTAATGGCTCAGGAATTGCACCTTGAAGTGTAAAGACGTTCAATAGCCTTTTAGTCTCATTTAAGGAGCATCCTTCTATTCTCACAAAAATATTGTGAGATGTGTGAAGGATTATTTTTTCTCGGCTTCCAAGTTTTTGATACTCTTCTAACTTTGCTTGATAGGAATCGGGAAAATGATTTTTTATAGCACTTTCTAGTCCTTCAGATTCTTGATAGCTCACTCCAATCACGGGGATTTTTAGACTGCGATAGATTTTCTTGATGTCTACAATGTTATACATGGAAATTACTAGTCCTGAAATCATTACAAAACTTAGATCATCTCGATGAAGTCTTTCATGCATGCTTAAAATTGCATCTGTGGCATCATCTCCTTCTAATGTAGCTGTACCAAACACAACACCATCTACAATAAAATCTCGTCGCATAACTATGCCAGCAATTTTTGATTTTTTTTGATCTTGTTTAAAACTCTCTGCAATGGCTAGCCCTCTTAGACCTTTCTTTTCAAGATGAAGATGTTTCATTCCTTGATCTCCTTAAATATTTTCTATAGACTAAACTTGTTACAACAATAACTATCGCTGTAACTAACGACCAGCTCAACAAAGCAGGAATGTTTACCTCACCCATCCTTGTTGGTATATTAGAAGATCATTTTAGAGTTATGCGTTACAATGTGCCCAGAAACAAACGGAATGCAGATGAATTTAAACAAGTTTGTCGGTTCTCTCTTTTACAAACTATAAGAATAGAATAAATACGATTGAACCCACAGGCCATCGTGGCCGACTGGAGTTGTCCTGATTGTGGAAAACATCTCTTTCATGAAAATGAAACGACACTTAACATAGAAAAAGTAGTTCATAGTAAATTCTGCCGAAAGAAAGAAGGTTCATCTTATAGTTTTATGCATAGAGAACAAGGAGAAAAAGAACCTATTGATGCAGAAAGATCATACGATTCTGATGGAAACCCCATTCTTAAAAGATAGATTTGCTCACTTTTTTAATTTTGAATTTTAGTTTATTATCATTATTTTAAAATTCGTAACCTCAACTTTGAAATAAAAACAAACAATTTTCATTGAGATGGACAAAGTAACAAAACTCTTTGACACTTGGGCTAAAGGTGGAAGATCTGAAATAATGGAAAGAGAGCATCGAAAGACAGTTACGAAATTTCTTAGATCACTTTCGTTTAAAAAATCGTTCTCATTTTTGGATGTAGGATGCGGAAACGGTTGGGTTGTAAGGGAAATTGCAACACGAAAAAATTGTAAAATCGCTGTTGGTATAGATAAAAGTAAAAATATGATAAAAAGTGCTTTAGCTAAAAAAATATCGTCAAAAGAAAATTACATTCAAACTGATTTAAAATCATGGGATTATCGTGGGAAATTTGATTACATCTTTTCTATGGAATCATTGTATTACTTGGTTCCGATGGAACCTCCCTTGAAGAAACTATACAAACTTCTCAAACGTGGAGGGCAGTTCTTCTGTGGAACAGACTTTTACACTGATACCAAAGTCACCAAAAGGTGGAAGGACCAAATGAAGATTCCAATGGATCTGCGGTCAAAAAAAGAATGGGTACAAATGTTTAAAGATATTGGATTTCAAACCAAAACAAATCAGATTAGAGATCCTAAAAGTTACAAAAAATGGAAACGCGAGTTTGGGACGTTATTTATAATTGGTAAAAAATAGTTCAAATCATTAATTCCTAACTCTCTTCCAGGAACGTTTTCTTGTTAACCCGATTGCTGCCGCTATTACTCCAACAACAATTCCAATAAGAACGGCTACCACTTCATTATTTGAATCAGTTGGGATAATTTCAGAATACTTCTCAACAACTGGAACTTCCTGATAATCATAGTTCACTACAAGAAAGCTCGTACTGAATACATCTGGTCTAAAAACTTCCTCAGATATAGCAAATACTTTCATGTCATTAGCACCAGTCCCAAATAATGTAGTTTGTTCTTCTGAAAGTACAATGTTAACATTGTCATTTTTTATCTCAATCATGTCTGAGGCAACTATTTGTCCCTCAGGATTTGTAAAATAATAAAACAAATTTGATGAGTCAGATACAGAAACTGGAATTATTATCTTGTCTCCCTTCGTAATTAGTTTAGGTACATCAACATTTACAATCTTTGCAGTCCTGACATCTTCAAATTCCTGCCAATGACCTGCCTCAAATGGATAAGAAACGTCATCAAACGCTCGTATAGTAATTGTTCTGGATTCAGGTGAATATCTTTCCATGTAGAATGGTCCATTACTGATTATAGCGTGATCATATTGTTCTATCCACGATATTGAAGAATCATATCTAGATTGATGATAGTTTGTATCAAAACTAAAGGCTTCTAAAGCACTTGGAACAAATTCTGTTTCTTTAAATTCTTCAAGATATGATTTGACCAAGCTCGCATCATTTGGAACAAGTAAAGAAAGCCAATTCACGTTTTTGCTAACTGAGCCAGACCGTGAAAATGATACCTTACCATCAATTACCGAATGTTCCATGGCACTGAATATTTCCCACGGTATGGATGCCCAAACTCCTGCCCAGTCAGCGATTTCGTCTTCATCAAAATGCCAAAAATCAACGTAAACATCAATCGTATTTTCGTCAATAATTTTGACTCCTACAAGTGTTTTTACAAGCTGATTTGCTTGTGGTGAATAATCATTGTCATGTGTTCTATCATCTTCTTGAGAATCAGAACCCCATTCATATACAAAATAGAGAGAATATAGAATATCATTCATATCCATTAGTTTACCGTGATGCCAGTTAGCAAATAATAAATCAAAAGTAACTTTACTTGTTGCCTTCTGATCTGTCCCTATTTCAATCCAGTTTTGTTGTTTGGTATCCCATCTAATGACATCGCTTGGTACATCCAATTTATTATTAGGTCCCGCTGTTTCCACCACCCAGTAAGAACGAATAGGTATGCTTGTTCCTTTGTATGGGTGTTTGAAAACACCTGGGTCTGAAACAATATCCCAGATTTGTCTGCTATATATATCAGAAAGACCAGCTACAGGATTCCAAGCTCCTTGATAGATTTGCTTTACACCAATAGTAAGAGAGTCAGAGTCAGTTCTAGCATTAATTGGAGTGAACCTACTTGGCACACCAGCACCAAAGTCATTAATTATTCCATCGACACCATCGTTTGAGACGTATTGATCTATTTTTGCCGCAAGAAATATTCTAACTGATTCTTTCACTGCTTCGTTTGTAGCTTGTTTGAAAAGATCAATTCTTTCTTCTGGAGAGACAAAATCTCCCACATAGATTTTCTGTGTAACTGAATCAAGGTATTCATTTTCATAGTTCCAGTATGATGGATCACCAAATCCCGGCATATTAGAAAACCAAGGAGCATACATTTGAGCTAGACCAGCAGAATCATATCTTACAAAGCCAGATCTCCCCCATCCTTCAGTATACAAACTCCACTCAAGATTAGCAGGGTTTGAGCCATAAACCACAACAAAGGCCTTGTTAAGATCTCCATAGTCCTTCTTCACAATAAAACCGATTTGTTCTAATTGTGATGAAATTATTTCTCCAATTGATTTTCTTACGTGATCATCACTCCTAATGAAAAATATAATTTCAATCGGCTCAGAATTATAGTTCCATTTTCCATCAATTTTTTCCACACCAGCCTGAGAAAAAGCATCTGAAATCATTTGTTCAGCAAGAGCAGGGTTGTATCGAAAGTTAAACGACTCCAACTCATTAAGAATAGCAAGGTAGTCTGGATCAAATGGACCATAATTTGAGATCATGGGCATACCATATCCTCCCATCAGCTCGTTTACAATCAACTTCCTATCTACTAAATAATTTAGAGCAAATCTAACTTCAGTAATTGAGAAGGGATTAAACTTTTCAGAAGACTCGGCGGGATTTACAAGAAGACTATATGAACCACCAGTGGATTGATATACTTTCAATCCTTCTCGTGATTCTGCACTTTCAATTCTTTCTGAAGGAATTCGGTAGTAGTAAAGATCCAAGTTTTTGTTTTTCACTTCTTCTAATGCAGTATTTTCATCTATGTACTGCACAAACTGTATCTTATCCACAAATGTTCCTTGCTCAGCAAAAACTGAAACGATAGATAGTGCGGAAAGTAAAACAAAAGTTGCTAGCGTTGACACTAGCACAACTTTCATGATATGCATTCCTTAATATTCTATATAAAGAAAAGTTTTGCGAAAGTGATTGGACTTGCAGTTACTAATCAGAGGCATAGAGGGAGTTACCCAAGGAGAAATTTCTGCAAAGGATTTTAGTATTGTCACTAAAACAGATGAAGAAACTGCGAAAAATATTCTTAACAATTTCGTAGAAAATGGAATTGGTTTTTTTGAGAATGGTCTTACGTATTTTAAAGACGGTGACAAACTCAAGTCAGCACTTTTCGCTATTAATAATGGTGCATTATTCGAAGATGCCTCTGCACTAATTAACTGGAAGGAATTCGAGGCATTAGTTTTGGAGATTTTATATGCTTTAGGTTTTCAATGTACAAAAAATATGATTCTTACAAAACCAAGAATGGAGATAGACGTCATAGGGAAAAAACTAGGAGTAACAGTGTTAATTGATTGCAAACACTGGCAAAGGTTAAACAATTCACTGTTACAAAAAGTAGTAAAAAAGCAGATCGAGCGAACAAAATTTTACCTAAAAAAAGTAAAATCCAACGTAGCAATTCCAGTAATCGTAACGTTACATGATGAAAGAGTGAATTTTATAGATAATGTTCCAATTGTACCAATCTCACAACTTCATTCTTTTCTTGAGGATTTTTACGGAAATATGGATAAGTTGAATGCCATTAAAACATAGTAAAAAAGAAGAAAGCTGTTGTTGCAATCAAAAATGCCTTTGTAATATTCATAGCCTTGTCTAGCGAACGTGAATATTCTTCAAACTGCTTTGAGCCCATAACTTTGACATCACTTTGGTTTTCAATTAGTTCAAAAGAGGCTGGCTCGATTTTTTTTTCAGCTTTTTTTGCTGTGTCTAGAAACCAATCTGCAATTTGTTTTGATTTAGATATACTTCCAAACGGGTGGTAACCTTGCTTATTATGTACTCTAAATGGAGAGTAGTGTGTATCTGATGTACATATTTCTAACAAATTGTATCCGCTTGATGAAAAATGATTTACCACGTCCTCTCTTACACCATTTTTCATATTGTTAGAATCAGCCCATCCAATAAAATATTTCTCACCGTTAATTTTTAAACATAGAATTCCAATACCTCCCATCCCAAGTTCAGGCACATTCAAATTCATTCCTTGTGAATTTGCGTAACCGATTTCTATTGGAAAAGTCTCTTTTGTCATTAAAGTGTCTAAATTGGATTTTGCCGCTTTAAGAAGATCATCTGAATCATTACTTGAAATTGTTTTTCCCATCGCATTATGACTATCTACAATCAAAACTTTTTCAAACCCTCTGTTCTTGGCATAATGTTCAATTTCGTTTTTAACATAAAGTGGAAGATCTTCCATTCCATGTGGTGAAAGTGATAAAATAAGAACCACGATTTTATCAAAAAGAATTCCAACTACACGTGTTTTGTTTACTTGGACAGTTACAGGTATTGTACATAGTCGACCTTGATGTGTAACATAACTATTAGCAAAACTTTGAATGTAAATTTCTACTTGTGCTTTGGATGGAAGATTAAGAGAGTGATCAGAAACACTATGGAGTATCATAGCTGACGAATTCAAATTTTTATAAATTAGGTAGGTAATGTTACTTCCGCCAATGGGATGAAATGGACCTGGATGAATATCTGGTAGAACAAATCTAAAATCATTATTTTTTGTGTATAGTCTAATTTGAGATGTTGAGACTTTGGATGGATGTGAACGTTCATCCATCAATAATTCCATTTCAGTTGGTTGGTTCTGAGAGAGAGCAGAAATGTACGCTTGTAAAAATTTGTGGGTGCTTAAAAGTTTGGGTTTTCCAACTCTATCTGTTATAAAAGACCAAGCTGTTCCAAGTACTAAAAAGACTGCACCGTAACTTAGTGCCTGCCAATTTGTAAGCATCGATTCCCAATTAGCTACTGGTACTAACGCCAAGAACATCAAAAATGGTTGTATAAAACACACAACCCAAGCCATCATGATTCGAGTTCCTAACACAGATGTAAAAATTCCTATTCTAAAACTTGCAAATAGAAACATGCCTACTGTAATGTACATAGGCAATTGTTCTGTATTAGAAAACAACGAAGTAGATACTAATCCTGCTAGAAGCGTTAACAACCATAAAATGTTTCCAAATAGTGATGCGTGTATTGACTTGGAATATTCTTTTTTCTTTGTAAAAAGTGAATCAAGGTATTGGGTGGCTAACAGTATGACTATCACTGGTACCAATACAACAAAAAATTGATCATCATTTTTTAAATAACCAAACACAGTAGTTGCTACTATAGCAGAAACTACAACAACTGAAATTATTAGAGACTGATAATGTACAAAAGGATTGAACAGTGTTAGCTTATAGCGTTTCGCAATACTAGTAACATTGTCTGAAGATTCTTTCATGGTGCTAAGAATATATCCATAAGCCAAGAGACTACAATTAGCCCAGTTGGTATACTGACGATAATTTTTGGGTCTATACGATATCCTTTGGTTTCGTCTTCAAAGAATCTTAATAGTCCCGCGCTTGATGCAGGTAGTGGTGCGCCCTTTTTGCTACTCATGACGTTTTTTTCATCGCTTCTAAAAGGATAAAAACTTTTGTGTTATTTCTTTTTCATCTTGTCTATAATCTCAATAAGTGAGTTTATGGATCTTAAAATCTCTTGTTGTTTTTCATGATCAGACTCACCGTAGAGATCTTCAGAGAGTAATTTCAGTTTTTTTTCTAGTATTTCAAGCGATGATTTAGAGGAATTACTTGATGAATTAGTTGCAACATCTAATTCAGATCTTTTTTCTGGTTCTCGACCACAGTTTACACAAAATGCAAGACCATCTTTCATAACACGAACGCCTTTACAATAGGGACAAGGGTTCTCAGAAAGAGTAGCTCCTTTTAGTAGCATTTCAACAGCTTTTTTTGTCAGATTCTTTGTCACGAAATTTATTTTCAAATCCCACTAAAAAACTTAGAAAGTTTTGAATTATGTTTTAGATTTAGGAACAAAAACAGACAAGGCTTAATAGAGGGATGACAGCCTTCTGTCTTGAATGGCAGTTATCTGCAACACATGCGGACTCCCTGAAGATTTATGCGCCTGCGGCGAACTTGATAAAGATAATCTCAAAATTGTTATTCGAATGGAAGAGAGGCGTTTTAGGAAAAAAGGAACTATGATTGAAGGATTCGATCCTAAGATGACCGATATGAAGAGTGTTGTAAAGCAACTGAGGTCAGCTTATGCGTGTGGTGGTGCTGCCAAAGAAGGCTATATTATTTTGCAGGGTGATCATCGAGATACTATTAAAGACACGCTTGTCAAGATGGGATTTTCCGAGTCCAGTATAGAAGTACATTAGAAAGACATTGCAAAAATATGACAAGGCCCTTCAGGTTCTTGTAATTCCCTATTCTGCGTTAGTTTCAATAATTTTTGGTATGATGATTATTTCATTTCCTCTTGGTGCATATATCGTTTTTAATTCGGATGTTGGTCAAGAAATCAATTTTGAATATCCACTAGACGATTTTCACATATTTCTTGGGGGTATAAGCTATGAATTTCCAATACCATTTGAACTAGGTGACGTTTTTATCATTTTATGGTGCGCATATTTGGTCTTGTTTGCCATGTGCACTATTGGCCCAAAGAAGAATTTCATAAAGTCTCTTTTTTCATTAATGAGTCATAGCAAAGCCGACGAAAAACATAATTCCATGGTAACTATGATAACATGGTTTTCGATTCTTGTAATAGTATCTATTGCCGTTGAATTAGTTCAACAACAAGGTGGGATAGATATACAGCCACCTCAGTTTACAAATGACCTTAAACAATTCTTTGATGTTACTCTAGCTCCTATTATTGAGGAACTTGGGTTTCGTGTAATGTTAATTGGTCTTCCATTATTTGCAATCTTTGCACGTAAAGGATCATTCTCATTTTTCTTAAAATCTATTTGGCATCCGTCTAGAAATCTTCACGTTACAAACTACAAAATAGCTCTAACACTGATTATTGGTGTTGGAATATTCTTTGGATTTTCTCACATAATTTCTGCTGAAGCTTGGAGTATTGGAAAATTTGCACAAGCTGCAGTTAGTGGCTCGATAATAGGTTGGGTGTATTTTAGATACGGACTTGCACCAGCAATTTTAGTTCATTGGGCAACAAACTTTTTCATCTTTTCCTATGCACTAATCATTTCTGACATTAGTCAGATTTCAGTTGAAAGTGCTTTTTCAAACTCATTTATGCAAGCTACTGAAATACTGCTAATTATTACGGGATTTTTGTCGATTATTATACTTGTTCTAAATTTTATGAATACAAAGAAAGAAGAAAGATTACAGTTGTAGTGATACTTTGAGGCCCTTGTACCTATTTCGGATTGTTACCTCAGTTACACCTGCAGCTTCGGCTACATCTCTCTGAGTCTTGTTTTCTCCATTCATAACACATGCAACATAAAGAGCTGCAGCAGCAAGACCCATCGGATCCTTTCCCGCAGAAATCTTCTGTTCCTCTGCTTGTTTTAGAATTTTCATTGCTTTTCGTTTAGTTTTTTCTGAAAGTCCAGCCTTACTTGCTATCCTTGCCACACATTTTACAGGATCAACAACGGGCATTTTTAGTCCTAATTCACGGATTAAAAGCCTGTAACATCTAGCAATATCTTTTCTTTTTATGTTACTTGCGTTGCCAATGTCTTTTAGTGTTCGTGGAGTCTCGGTATCACGACATGCAGCATAAAGTGCTGATGCAATTAATGCCGAAATTGATCTACCTCTAACCAGACCCTTTTCTAATGCCTTTCTGTAAATGTAAGCTGATTTTTCGATTACTGCGTCTCCAACTCCAAGCTTGTCTTTCAACCTATCAAGTTCGCTGAAGGCTTGCCTGAAGTTTCTATCAACTGGTTCATGAACTTGACTTCGACTGTCCCATGTTCTTAAACGCTCGATCGTACTCTTCATCGAAGCAGAAAGTGGTTTTCCTGTGGCATCCTTGTCAGTCGGACCGATTATTGTAGCAAGTCCCATGTCATGCATAGCAAGCGAAGTTGGAACTCCAGTCCTACTTCGACCCTCATGTTCTTCTTTTGAAAACGAACGCCATTCCGGGCCAATTTCTTGTATCTTATCTGTCATTACAAAGCCACAATCTCCGCAAAACGTCTCCCCGGTATTATTATCAGTTACCACTTTACCTTTACCACATCTTGGGCATTTTTCCTTCGTTCTAACTTCGTTTACCATCTTTAATCACAAATTTCTCCAAAAATCCTTTCTAGTATTTATGCATTCCTGTTTCGTCGCTATTATATCTTGCGTATTACTATGAACCTAGGCATTCTGTTCTAATATACCTGTAATTGCGCTAGCAAGATGTGGTTTTTCATGTTGAGATTGCATGAATCTAAGATCAGTGGGAATGTCAATGTCTAACATTATTCTTCTTATCAAGACAAGAGACGAGCACGAAGAACACGAATATGCTGTGCTTAGATGTAGTTTATAGCTGTCTTCATCATAGTGTGTGGGCATCAAATCTAGCGGGCATCTGAACAAGGCATTTGTTCCATCAAACTTTCGTGATGGTACCACTAAAGCACAGCGAGAAGGTCTTTTAAAGTCAAGTAGAAAATGGATATCTTCTATTTGGACTAATGGTATATCCTGTGGAAAGACGACGCTTGCATCGATAGGAATATTCTGCAAATATTTATCTGCTAGAGAAACAGCCTGATTTACTCCTCGTTCATCGTGATCATAAATTTGAAGTGCTCCAACTTTTTTGGAAATTTTAAATGCCAATTCATCCCTAGAAACGATCACAATTTTCTCAAATAAACGAGATTGTGACAGTATATTCAAAACTTCTTCCAACATAATTCCACACAAGTCTTCAGTTTTTTCTACAGGTAACTGAAGTCTTTTTTTGGCTTTAGAGAAACTCTTAACTGGAACTATTGCCGAAATTTTCAAAACAAACTATGGTCTTACTTGTTTTAAGATAAACGATGCCAAATCGTTTTCAGCTTGTTTGTTTTTCATTTTTATTTTTGTCTCATATATTTTCATACCAAGACTCTGAATCCTTTTTGTTTGCAATTTATCGGAAGAGTCTATAACTAAATGTGATGCAACATCACCATACATCTTTGAAAGGCCATATGCAGAAACTTCTATTCCAGCTGCTTCCATATACTTAGCAGCAGGACCACTGATTACATTCTTACCAATTATTGGGCTTACAGCTACAACTTTCCTTTTTGATTTTGATAATTCTTTTCTTATACCCTTAATAGAAAGAATAGGACCTATACTAGTAAGAGGGTTACCAGGTGCTATTATGACAAGTTCAGCATCATGTATTGCATTTATTGCATCAGGGTTTGCACGTGCTTTTTCGGCTCCTACATATTCAAGTCCAAGAATTTTTGGTTGACCTCTGTACTTTACCCAATATTCTTGCAAATGGAGATCGCCTTTGTCTGTGTTAAGTCTTGTCTCAACAGTATTATCCGTTACAGGAATTATTTTAGCACTTATTGCAAATTTCTCACACAACCAATTGGTTATATCACTAAGATTTTTTCCATTCTTTAGCATGTTAGTTCTAGTAAGATGCAGTGCAGCATCCCTATCTCCTATTCTAAACCAAGTATCTTCTCCAAACACTTCCATCTGTCGTAAAAAACCGAATGTATCTTTCCTAATACCCCAACCTCTTTCATAATCAAGCAAATCAGCAAGCCCGTAAAGAATTGTGTCTATATCAGGACAAACATAAAGCCCGTAAAGCCAGTAATTATCACCTACGTTCGATATTATACGCAAATCATTTGTTTGTGAAACAAGTCCACGGACAAGTTTTACAGATCCCGTTCCCCCAGCTAATATTGTTATCATCATTGACTCCTGAAATGTAGATTTACAATTATGTCAGTCAAATAATTACCTTCTTCATTGATTACCAAGAATCTCAAGTCTAGTGCGGGATAAGATTTAATACGACATGGTAAACAACTTTTTAGTGTTAAAAAGAGCGGTTTTTGCATCAAGTTTAATTATTCTTCTAGTTGTTGGAACTTTTTCTCCAGTTTTGGGGGCGCAACTTAATGCTAATCTCAATCCACAGTCTGGAGTAGCTACTGTAAATTACAAGTTTCTGCGAACTGTGTTTATAGAATACAATGATGGTGGTGAAATCGCTGATCTTTTAAGAAACACAAGCAAATCGATAAGATTTTCAGCTGACTCTAGTACACCAGGAGTTTCTGAACTTATAGCTCAAATCAATCGGAATTTATCTGCACAGCAAAGCAGTGTAATAGTGACTGACTTGACATTAGATTTTTCTACAACTTTAATTGGCAGAGGCTTATCAGCGGCAATAGATTACAGTGTGTTTCTTAATCCAGAAATCAGGGGATATATTGTTCGTGAACAAACTCTAGCAACACCTGCTTGGATTGACGCAAATTGGCGCGGTATGTACGTGGATGGACCAATCATAATATCGACACCAAAATATGGTGATGTTGATATAAACAAACCAATTTCATTTATTGAAAAAGAATTACCGGGGGTTTACTCAAAAATTAAAGGCACAGAAGCTGAAGCACTTCTCTCTGAGAGTTTGATTGATGCGAGGGGTATAAAAAATCAACCACTCACTAATTGGCACTTTTTGTTTGATCCTACTGGCATTAATGTAGATGCAGCTACATATGGATTAGCTGAAGAGTTGAAAGGTGCTGTAATTTCTATATTTACAATGGGTGAAAGCAGTATTAGAGAAGGCATACAAACGGAAAAAGAATTCGAAGCAACATTTACTGCTGATAGATCGTATACCGTTAGATCGATAGAATCAGCAGATGCAGCAAATATTGCTCTATTAGGATTTGCTAACCCTGATAGTATTGAAGGAAACGAAATCTTTGGAGTTAGTCCCACTCCACCTGAAGGTTATGCGACTACCTCAACTGGGGAATTCCCTGTTATGATAATTTATGGAATGGCCGCTATGGGTGGAATTGGAGCAATAGCATTTCTCATTTTTAGTGGCAAAAAATTGAAATCAGAGGAAAAACTTGGTGGACAACAACAAGGAATCGATCCAAGTAGACTTAAGGCTCAGGCAACATCTGGTCATTACCAAACAACTAGAGGTGAAGCAGTACTTATTGACGATTCTGAAGCCTCTCAACAGGGAAGCCCAGACGTTACTGAGCAACTAAAGAAGGATAAAGGAACCCTTCCTAAAGGATTTTAAACCTAAAATAGTGCGTGCTGGCCGTAACCCTCCTTCTGTTTTTACGATATTTAGCTATGCGGCCTACCTGAACAAGGTGCAGGAACCTATAGTTCTGTTTGGCCTTGCTCCATGTGGGTCAGACTTTTCATTCCCTAACCAGAAACCTCAGGTTTTACCATCATAGTACTCTGGGCGGGATGTGTTTCTGTTCTGGTCCAGTCATCTCTGACTATCCATCATTGGACCACATTTCCTGCATGGAGGGAGGAGTTTCCTCTGCCGTAGCAGCCGTCGTACACCAGCTCGCACTTGTATATCATAACAAGTTTTAGAATTTGAATATTACGAAATTAAAAACGATGTTTGAAAATGCGATTCAAACTTTTGTATTAAAGAATTCTTCATCATATCTGCCTCGTTCACGTTTTGCTTTAATAAAGTAAGCAAGATGAACTAATTCAATGTAAATTCTGTAGAGATATTTGTTTGCTTTAAGATGTGGTGAAATAATG
This sequence comes from Nitrosopumilales archaeon, assembly GCA_016838825.1. Lineage (GTDB taxonomy): Archaea > Thermoproteota > Nitrososphaeria > Nitrososphaerales > Nitrosopumilaceae > JAEHKU01. The sequence continues at coordinate 23,343 of JAEHKU010000007.1, forward strand.
TGCCAAAATGATCTTGTATGCATTCTAGAAAACAAATGATTACGTATAACAAATGCAGATTTTTTAGATTCATCAATCAGTTTAATTGTTTTATGACTAAATGCTTGATCTGCTTGATTTCCTGAACCGACTATTATAATTTCAGATTCTTGTGTCTTAAAATTTTTTAAGAGACTATCAGTTATATCCTCTGTTCTGCCATAAACTTTTTCAAAAGGAATCTTCTCTAACTCCAAATCAAACATTTTTTCATTAATGTGGCTCAAAATCTTAATTTCCTCTTCAGGTGATTCTACAACACCTCTTACGATTCTTATTTTACTATTAAGAGATTTTGACATTGCGTTTGCAATTTCCAAGCCCAAATCTGAGTGTCTTCCTTTGTCATATGATACTACAACGTGTGAAAGCTCATTTTCAAAATTCTTTTTTATTTCAACTCCAAGAATATCGCAGGTTGTAAGTGAAAGCAATTTTCTATTTCGTCGTAAAATGGAAAAGTCTATGATTAACAAGTTTATTTCTTGTTCTTCTACTGTTGCAAGTAGAGCCTCAGTAGTATCATGTGTCAATCTAACAAGATAGTGATGACGAAGTGATTGTTGTAGTGACTTTTTTAGCTGATCAAAGGACTTCATTGCAGGTTCAGCAAATCCTTGGGACATCGATAGAGGTATCTGTCTAGGTACCTTCACTGCGTTAAGAAATGATATTTCTCCTTCCTTTTCTTTTGCAATGGCAGTTCCTATTTTTGCGAGTTTTATTGCAGTCTTCTTATTGAAAAGAATCAAAACACGATAGTCTTTCCTTTCTTCTGGACCTTCCTTTAACGCCAGTGGTGCAAAGTGTTCTAGTTCCTTTTTTGAAGTGTACAACTTGTATATGAAAAATCCAATTATAATCCAGATTATTGCGATTAGCCAGCTAAGTGGATTAAAAATTAAAAGATAAACTGCTAATGCTCCTGCACTTAACATTCCTAGAATTGGAATTAGTGGGAAGAGTGGAGTTTTGAATCCATATTCCAATTTTTTACCATAAATTCTTCTAATTGATATTGAAGATAGATTGACTTGAGTAAAAAGAAATAGAAACATAACACTTGCAGCCATAGCAATTTGTTCAAGAGGTAGTAATACAGCTAAAACTACCATAACAATACCAGACATAGTTATTGCAATATGTGGCGTTCTGTATTTGGAGTGAATTTCGCTAAATTTATGGGGTAAGTTATACTGTCTTCCCATTGCAAACGAGACACGGCTTGCTGCAAAGGTTGTAGCATTTAATGCAGAAAGAGTTGACACTAGTCCCCCAATGAGAACTATCACTGCCCCATATGGAAGTAAGTATTCTGCAGCTTCAACTATTCCAAGTTCGCCACGATCACCGATGAATTTCCATGATGCTTCACCAACTTCATCTGAATTTAATCCACCAATGAAAACGAATGCAAATACAATGTAAAGCGTTACTACAACTCCGAGTGAGATTAGAATTGCTCTTGGTATGTTTCGTTTTGGATTTTTAATTTCTTCTCCAGCTTGTGCAATAATTTCATAACCTTCAAAGGCAATAAAGGTCAGTCCCATTGCCATAACTATACCGATTGTACCAGTAGGAAAAAAATCAACAAAATTTTCAGACCAATTAGGATTAGTGAAGGCCATTGCAAGGACACCAGCTGTGATAAGTATTGTAATTATTACAAGCTGAGATAGTGTGATAGCATTACCAACTTTGCCAGTATCTGAAGAACCACGAATGTTAACATAAGTAAAAATAATTATTGCTATAACTGCAAACAACTTTTCAAGGGGAAAATCACCAATATCTTCTACTATTTCCATAGTCTTTAACAAATGACCAATAAATGCACCAAATGCAACTGCATACAAGCTGCCTGCTATGGAATGAGCAAACCACGCCATCCATCCACTAATATATGCATTAGGTCTGGGAAGACCCTCTCGTATCCATCTATAACCGCCGCCCGTACTTGGCAGAGCTGAACTTAATTCAGCGTAGGTTAGAGCCGTAAATAATGTAATTATTCCATTGATAAGAAAAGCAAGCATAAGCGCTGGACCTGCAGCCCCTATACCTGGCCCCACTAGAACGAATATGGCGCCTCCGATCATAGAAGCTATTCCTACCATAACTACGTCTAAAAGCGAAAGACTTCTGACTAGACCTGATGGTTCGGGTTGTCCTGACAAGATTATCTATCCGTCAGGTAGAAAGAGAGCATAAATCTGTACCCATTGATTTGCACCCATTAAAAAGTCAATTGAATTAAGTTTAGGCCATAATTTGATATTCGTTGGCAATTGAAATTATTGCATTTTGTGATGTTGCCTTTGAATATTGTTCTAGAAGTTCTTTGTTGAGATCATAAAAGGTATGACCCCATTTGAATTTGTTGAGAAGATCAAGGGAGAGTTTTTCAAATCCTATGAGATAAATTGCGCCAGCTATCGCTTCAACTGTAGTAAGTTTATTTAATTTTGAATAATTTACTGGATTTCCTGCTAGAAGCGGAGGTAGTTTTCTATGCACTCCTAAAAATTTTTTCTTGAATGTGTTTTCTACAAGATTCCAAGAACAATCAATTCCGGTAATAGAATTCACTATTTTTTTATCATTTTGCAAGACAAACTTTTCTGAAAAGGGATTCAAAACCATGGTTTTTGCAGATGTCTTATTTACACAATGTGCAAGTCCAAACTTTACCAATTTTGCAGCTGTATTTTTTTTTGGATCGTCTTGTTTGAACATTACTACTTGTATACGCATTAAGGAAAGAAATGATTTTGGATTTCTATTTGTATCTATTCAAAAGATACGTATGAAATTTTGTAGTAGAAACGAGAAAATTGGCCTTCGTCTTTCAAAACTTCTACGTTCCATGAAGAATCAGGAATTACATCGGTTTTATCTTCAGGTAGAATCGAAAACTTTTCTAGCCTTACATCTGGACCACTGTATCTGACTTTAAAGTTTATACCATCAATTTCCACAACGTCAAAAATTTTGCCAGGCTCTCTTGTAGACTTTTTAACCTTACAATCTTCATTTTGCCCGATTATGCATATACCAGAATCAGTTGTAATTTGTATATTTATGTCTGATTCAGTGCCTTTATCAACTCTTAACGAACCTTGTAAAACTCTTGGATTCATTATTGTATCGTCAACAGTATTTTCTACAAATGAAATAGGAATCACAGCGTCAGGAATTCTGTTAAATTTCTCAATTATCTTTTTAGAGTACACTATTTGCCGTTCTTTGCTTACTTCAAGCTCTGGAGGTTTACTTACAACCTCAAATGGATTAGTGATTAGATCAAAATCGGTCTTTACTTGTACAGTATATGTTCCTAGGGTTTCGCTGCTTGTTGGAATTGTGTAGTCATAAGTGAATCGTCCAGTTGAATCAATATCTATTGGCACTGCTGTTCCCACGTCACCACAATAAAATTTACCACAGTTGATCACTGCTTCACTATCTTTGATCACTACAACATCTAACCTATCAACATAAACTATCTTACTTGTTCTACCAGTAACATGAACAACATCTCCAGGGTTGTAAGTTTCCTTATCAAGATCCATAATCAATGCTAATGGTATATCTTTTCCAGTGGTATCAAAAAGATCTATTACCTCAAAGAATGTTTCAGCTGTTAAATCGAAATAATTAACTTGTACCTTGTAGTTGCCGGCTTTAAACGCTCCAGGCACCAAGTCAAGTTTAGTTTGGAATTTTTCTCCAGAATCAATGTCAACATTAGCACGTAGTACTTCTTTTACTAAATCTGCTTTTACAATAATTTGTGGTCGTTCTGGTAATATTAGACCCTCAGTAAGTTTATCCTGCTTTATAGCATTCCCAAAAATAAAAACGGTCTCACCAGTGTTATAAGTCACTTTGTCTGTTGTGATGTCAAGTGGTACCCTTACACTTTCTTGATCAGGATTCTTTGAAACTTTAAAGAACAGTTCGGTACCGAAATCTTGTGCATCGATTTCAATCTTGTAAATTCCTACGGTTTTATCAATCACTGGAACAAAGCCAAATCTAGTATGCTGAAACTCTTCAAGCTCCGGAGCTAGATCAATCCTTGGAACCGTCCAAGTCCACGAAAATTGTTGCTTATCATCAAGTATCGCATTGTATAGGTTTCTGTCACCATCTGGCTTTGTGAGAATTATAACTACTTCAGATCTACTCACTGGAGAGGTAATTCCACCTGTTACATGTACTTCCTCCCCAGGCCCATAAACTTCTTTGTCGGTACCGGCTATGAGTTCTATACTCCCTAATGTCAAAGAATCAACTACAGTAATGGATGTAGAAGCCTTTAGACCTGGGTATGTTGCTTCTAAGATGTAAGTTCCTTCATTGAAAACATGTCTATACAGAGTATTAGTTAACTCAAAGTTTCCAGTAGTGTCTGGTATAGCAGTATACGAGAGCACTGCAGTTAAGGGCTCAGTACTGGATGGAGTGGGTACAGTCATTGTTGGGGAGCCTCCACCAACTTTGGTTATTGAAATAGATACAGTTGGAAGTTCATAGCTGGATCTCTTTTTTTGTTCTACTATTTTTCCAGAAATTATAAACCGATCTCCTACTTCATAAGTAGATTTATCAGTTGAGATTGTGAATGGTAAAGTGGCAGCTACATAATCATCTGGATTTTCTACCACTGCAAAAGTTGTCTGTGCACTTCCAATGTCCTTATCTACAGTTACTAGATATTCACCATATCTCACTGGATCATTAGCTATGTTGAGTATGTATTCAAATGAGCTATCTCCAGCCAGACGTAATACATCTAAAACGTGCAAGATGTTGTCTGGGCTAGTAACTTTGACTTCTACTTTTCCTCCTCCTTCGAGTCCACTTGTACCTGTCTGTAATATTTCAAAATCTAAAGTCGAGATATGTACTTGGTTGGTCCGGCCAGAAATGGTTACAGTTTCACCAAGGCCATAAGCTGGTTTGTCAGTTCTGAGTGATATTGCTACGTCTTCTTTTACATCTTCTGATAACTCAAATGAAGTCTGAATTTCATCCTGACCGTACGTTGCAGAAATATCATGTTTTCCATATATCGGATTAACTGTAGTCATAAAAACAGTAACATAAAATTGGGCTCCATCGGTTTTTTCAAAGCCATCTGCAAAAACTTTTCTCGTGGTTTGGTCGTTAAAGATGCTTTCCTGGTTCATCGGGAAAAGTGTACCTCCAGAAATCTGTTCTCCTTGAGGATTGATTATTTTGTATTTCATTCCTTCGAACGGAATTATTTGATCAGATAATGCCTTAATGAAGACAGTCTCTCCTGGAATGTACGAGGATTTGTCTGTGCTAATAGAAAGTGTATTTGCAATTTCTTGTTCTTCTTGTATTACTCCAGAGCGTATAGTGAATTGAGTTTGTGATGTTGCATCACTAAATTCTGCAACGATAGAATAATTCCCTGCGTCAACATTTAGTATTTTACCAGATTTCATTTCAGTTTTGAAGTTTAGATTTAAGTCAGGATAAAATTGCATGGTTTCTGAAAAACCATTAGGTCCTGAAATTATTAGCTTTATTTGTGCAGGTTGGAACGATGGTTTGAAGATATATACTTGCTCTGAAACCTTACCAGTTATTTCTACAGTTTCGTTAAGAATGTAATTTTCTTTATCAGTACTGACCTCAATAGATACGCTAGATTCTACACTTTCGGTAGCAATTTTTCCGTTAGATGATCCTGGATTGGACAATTCAAATTTCCAGTCAGAATCTGAATCAGTATCAAAACCATCTGCTATTCTTTGCCATGAATTAAAATCATTTTTTATATCTGCAATTTTCAGAGTTTTATCTATCACTGTTCCCTCCGAATCTCTAAGCTCTACTACTTCGTTTATGTCAGGAAACCAAAGTATTTGGTATTGAAATTTAGCAAATCCATCGGGAGCAATAATTGTACCAGGAGGAATCTTTAGTGTTTTTTTCAAAATTGTAGTTGATGCAATTTCCCAATTACCTATATCGACATCATTCTCGGTGGGATTGTAAAGTTCTACCCACTCTGAAATAGATTTTGAATCGTCTCCAGGTGGATTCGTATCAATCTCATTTATTACAACATGATCAGCTATACTGTTCGATTGAGCCATAACGGGAAGGATACTTCCTAGTAACATTACGGACAACAATCCGAAAATCAAATAGTGGTTCAATTTCCTAACCTGTACCTATGTCTCATTGCTAAAAAATGCAATTTTAGGCATTGATTGAGTAAAAGTTGAGCTGAGGGTTAAAGTCATATATCATTCCAATTTCACTATAAAAATTCCCAACTATTTGATATAAGGCGTTCGTAGAAATGATCTTTCCCATATCTTAATTTAATCAGTGATTTTTTTCATCACATTGAGGGCATTTTCCTTTGATAATTGATTGTCCACATGTAGCACAAATTCCATCACCCACTGATTTTCGTAACATCTTTTTTCGTTTGCCAACTACAACTTTTACTACAAAATAAATTGCAATTGCAATTGCAGCTGCATATACTGGAGCAATAAATGGTATAAGCCCAATCATCAAAAACAAAAGTCCAAAGATCAGTAGAAGTTCACGTTTTTCAAAACTCAAACTATACAATCATCTAAAAAATTTTAATAAAAAGATATGCCCGAATTCAGAACCATTAGAGCAGCGTTCATCTAAATATTAGTACTTGACTCTTCTCCATTGTCTGGCACATTATAATTTGAAAAGTTAGATAATAACATGGTGGGATCGGCAGGATTCGAACCTGCGACCTCAGGTACCCAAAACCCGAATCATAACCAAGCTAGACTACGATCCCGACGAGTCAGCACTTTTGTTGACCCCAATTAAAGGTTCACTGTTGATGATTTTAAATAACATTCAAAATTTAGAGTAGCTTATGCAAATTGAAGATTATGTAAAGGCAGGAAAGATTGCAGGACAAGTCCGTGAAAGTGTAAGGAAGAAAAACTGGGTTGGTAGTACAGTTGAAGAAATCTGTGATAATGTAGAAAATGAAATTACCCAAAAGGGTGCGAAATGTGCGTTTCCCGTTAATACCAGTCTTAATGAAGTTGCAGCGCATTATACAGCTGAACCGAATGATCCCAAAACAATCACTGACACAGACTTGGTAAAAATTGATCTGGGAGTACAAGTTAATGGTCACATAGCTGATACTGCTGTAACCGTGTGTTATGATCCTAAATACGATATACTTGTCCAAGCAGCCGAGGCAGCACTAAATGACGCAGTATCTATGATTAAGGTTGGTGTAAAATCAAGCAACGTAGGTAAAACAATTGAAAATACAATAAAAGGGATGGGGTGTATTCCCATATCAAATCTTAGTGGTCATTCACTTGCACAATATACTATTCATGCTGGTAAATCTATTCCCAACATTTGGTCAATAGGTTCATTTTCATTTTCTTCAAAGGAGGCATATGCGTGTGAACCATTTGTGACAACTAAAGATGGGTTGGGTTTTGTTCGAGAGGGGAAAATAAGAAATATCTTTTCTCTTGTTTCAAGAAAGCGCACTAAAGACCCAGAAGCTAATAAGCTGCTTGATTTTATATGGGAAAACTTCAATATGTTACCTTTTGCACTAAGATGGATTGTTAAAAAATGGGAAGAGAAAAAAGCTCGTGAACTGTTAGACAATCTAATAAAAAATAAGTTAGTTCATGCATATCCCATCTTGGTAGAAGCAAATGGTCAAAGGGTTGCTCAAGCTGAACACACTTTTATTCCAACAGAAGGCGGGATTACAATTACCACACTAGAGTGATTCTCCAAATATTTTGATAATCATAGATTTTCCACCACAAGAACATGTGCTTGTTTGGAAAACATAATCTCCCTCTTTGAATTTTCTTTTTGACATTTTTTTACAGGAAGTACATTGTTCTAATGAAAATGGGTTTATGATTTCTTCCTTTTTTTGAAACATCATTGTGAAATTCCCGCTGTATTTCCAACACCTATCACAAGCGCAGACTGGCCTGCTTTGGTATTTTCCTTAATACACTCATAAATTTGAGAAGTAACATTTTCTGCAGTATCAGAAATTTTCTTCGTCATAAGCGTAATTGCTTCTTTTACTGACTGTTTTATTATTATGGCGTAGGTTGGAATTTTGTACTTTGTGGCAACTTCTTCAATTTGATATCGCTCTGTTCCTATACCACCTATAGAAGCACCAAATCCTTGAGCAATAGAAGCAGATTCTTCTCCCTCAAGCTTCAATGCGGCATCTACCATCACTATGATATCAGGCTTATTTTCTAGTACGATTTTTTGTACAGCATCACCAAGTCTACCAACTGTTGCGATTGGTCCTTGTGCTTTCAGTAAGAGAAGCTTTCGTCCCTCGTAGTCAGATTCACTCCATACTGTTTCAAATGCGGCTGTATTTTTTTTGGTATCAAGCATCATCTTACCTATTACCAAAGAACCTATACCATCACCAATTGGTTGACCCTGTTTGAGTGCAGGTACTGCACCTTTGAGGGCTTCTGCTTCTTCCATTATGAAAGGAATCATCATTTGTAAGGGTAAAATAAGTGGATAGTTATTTTGCTTTTTTGCAGTCAAATAAAAGTGCCTTACTACTTTGTGAAACATTTGTAATAATGTCACAACTTCGAGCATGTTTTCAATTTTACTAGCTTCAACTCTGTTCATATCATCTGAAAAAGTTCTTACTTGTGATCTAATGTAATCTTCACGAGAACGTACTATGTGCCTAATTTTAGGAACAAGTCCATTTGGATCTAGATCAACCGGCATAATTGTGAAATGCTCAAAGAATCTGTCAAGCTTAGGAGTAGGATCATTTTTTGGCTTCAGGTTTGTCTTGATGTAATCAATTAGTTCTGTTCTAGATTCTGTTTTGAATTTTTTTAGCTTTTCAAGAGATTTGGAAATTTCTGATGCAGATATTTTTAGTTGTATTCTCTGACCATAAAACATGAAAAGCACTAATGGAATTATCCAGATAAGCCACAAAAGAGGATTAGAATCCTCGCCAAAGCCGAATAGTTGTTCTATATTAAAATTAGTTAATTCCATCAAACTCATCGGTCGTTTTTTCCAAATTAAACCTTTGTTGAGTTGCTAAGTTATTTTAATTTGGATCTAATGACAAAATGTTATTGAATCACTTTTTATTTTCAATGTTATCTGGTTTAGTATGATGTATTCCTTACCTTACGGAAAAGTAGAGATTTTTTTCAAAATTCCCGAAGGATTCAAGCTAACCATTGCAGAACCAAAACTGAAATCTCCTGTAGATAATGTCAACGCAGCCACAAAGAAAGCTCTCTTACATCCCATAAACTCCAGAAAACTTTCAGAAACTGTTAGTGGAAAAAGAACTGCGTGCATTGTTGTTACTGATATTACAAGGGCGTGTCCTGACAAGGAACTTCTACCCCCTTTACTTGAAGAGATTGAAAAGGGAGTTAGCAGAAACAACATAACTATTCTCATAGCCTCTGGCATGCACAGAGAGATGAGTCATGAAGAGAAGATAGAGAAATATGGAAAAGATGTTGTAGCAAATTATAGAATAATAGACCACAAAGGCGATGATAAAAGAAACCTCATAGATCTTGGGATTACAAAAAATGGAATCCCAATAAAGGTATCAAAGATTGCTGTCGAATCGGAACTTCTTGTTTCAATAGGTGTAGTTGAACCCCACCAGTTTGCTGGATACAGTGGAGGGTACAAGACTATAGCTGTTGGAGTTGCAGGAGACGAAACCATAAGTCGCATACATTCCCGTAAGATGTTGCAAGATCCGCGTATGAGACTTGGAAACATAGAAGGAAATCCATTCCAAGAAGATATGGTTGAGATTGGTAAAAAGGTAGGATTAGATTTCATCGTCAATGTAATTCTAGGAAATAAGGAAGAAGTTGTGCAAGTACTAGCGGGAGAACCACTTGAGACGTATAAAACTCTAGTAAACGAAGCAAAGACCATTTACGAGGTGCCAATTAGAAAATCTTTTGATGTAGCTATTTGTGGAGTTGGCTTTCCAAAAGACACGAATCTTTACCAAACTAGTAGGGCTGCTAGCTATCTTTTCTTTGTCTCCAAGCCAGTGATCAAGAATGGAGGATACATAATCATCCCTGCAGTATGCCAAGAAGCAGCTGGGCAAGGAATTGGTGAACAACGATTCTTTGACATGCTAAAGAATAAAACTATAGATGAAATACTTGCTCAGAATGAATTCAAGGCTGGAGAACAGAGAGCATTCTTGATGGCAAACTTACTCAAACACTGCAAAGTGATAATTGTAGGTTCTAAAATACCGGGTGTCGTTAAAGACGCGAAAATGATTGTTGCAAATGATATGGATCAAGCCTTTAGTATAGTAAAAAATGATTTGGGAAGTGATGTTGAAGTGCTAATGATGCGTAATGCCCTTAAGACGCTACCACTAATGCAGAGGGTGGACTAAATGCAAATTAAGCAAACCCAAGAGTTTCACCTTAAAGACATAATTCTTATTGCTTCTCTTCCGGACATGGGAAAAGTAGGAGGAATAGTGTCAGGATATCTAGCAAAGAAATTAACGGTTAAGCCTGCGGCAACTTTGGTTGTTTCAGACAAGCCATGGGTTAATCAAAAAGATGGAGTGGTTGAACTAGCACATGACGAATACAGACTCTTAGTAGATGAAATAAATTCTATCGTGATATTTACTGGAGAAAATCAACCCCAAGAGGGGCATACGGTTTATGAAATGAGTGAACTTGTTCTTGCAACAGTTCAAAAGATGGGAAACGTAAAACTTGTAATTTCTTCTGGAGGTTATTTGCCTCGTGAGCAAGGCAATGGCAAAAAAGTCTACAGTGTAGCTACCAACAAAAAAGCCTTTGAGATGTTAAAACCATATGGCGTACAAATCTTAGGTTCAGAGGTAAGCAGCATAACTTGGTTTAATGGTCTTATTTTAGGCCATGCTAAACGACAAAATATTGACGGAATTGGTCTTTTTGGAGAGATAAGTGATGTAGAATCTCCGCAGTATGAAGCTGCAAAAAATATTATTAAAATAATTGAAAAATTTCTGAATAAAAAAATTGATACTTCGGATCTTGAACAAAAGATACCAAATGTTCCTCCTGAACCAAAAAAGGAAGGTCCTGGAATAGGCTAATTATTTTATTTGTGTCCCAACAGGTACGTCTTCACTAACAGTTAACCAAACTGGCTTATTGTCAAGATCTGCTGCCAAGAGCATAGCGTTTGAATTAATTCCAGCAATCTTTCGCGATTCTAAATTTGCAACTACAACAACAGTTTTTCCTATCAAATTTTCAGGCTGATAGTATTCGGCACCGCCAATTATGACCTCGCGTTTTTCCTGTCCCAGGTCAATAACACCTTTTACTATCTTAGATTTTCCAGGAATTTTTTCTGCTGAAACAATTTTAGCAATCCTAAGATCTAGTTTTGAAAATTCATCATAAGATATTGTTGTCACAAAAACATTTTTTTAGACTCATTAAAATTGATTTCGGAACACCAAGACTAATATGTACATTTGTAAAATTTTGCAACATGGCTAAAATTGAAGCCTCAGTGCAAATTCATGCGCCATTAGATAAGGTTTGGGATATTGTTTCTGACATTGATAATGAACCTAAATTTTGGAAAGGCACAAAAGAAGTAAGAAATATCTCAAAAGAAGATAATCACATTATTCGCGAAGTGACTATTGCGTTCAAGGACTCTAAGTGCATGCAGGAAGTAACTATTTTTCCAAAAGAAAAAATCAACATTCTTTTCACTAAAGGAATAATCAGTGGAACCAAGACGATAACTGTACAGCCACAAGATGATTTGATTCAGCTCAGTGCAGTATGGGATATCAAACTATCCGGAATGATGGGGATGTTTACTGGTATGGTAAAAAAACATGTAAAGAAAGGAACTGAGGATGCTCTTCAATTCATAAAACAAGTAGCTGAGGAATCTAATTGAGTCTAGGTGTAGATGTTTTCAATTATTCACTTGTGGCAATTCTCATTGGAACTTCAGCAACATGGGCATTTTTTATTAAATCAATGTGGATATCATTTAGAGATTCCCCTTACCTGGATAAATTTCAGCCAAAGAACCATCCCAAACCCAAAGTCTCTGTGATTTTACCTGCTAGAAATGAGGAGGGCTTTATTGAAAAATGTTTAGAGTCCTTACTAAACCAAGATTACGAGAATTACGAAATTATTGCAATTGATGATTCTTCGGAGGATGCAACTGGTCAGATTATTAGAAACATTTCGGAACAAAATTCTAAAGTAATTCATGTTTCTGCGCCACCAAAACCAGATGATTGGATAGGAAAGAACTGGGCTTGCTTTGAAGGCTTTAAGAAAGCTACAGGAGATTTACTACTTTTTACTGACTCTGACACAAACCATTCTAGAAAAATCATCTCTCTTGCAGTTTCCCACTTGTTGAGCAATGGGCTTGACGCTCTTACAGTGGCTCCAAAAATGCTTTCTCTTGATTACTGGACAAAGATTACGATGCCGATAATTTCCACATTTTTGCACACACGATTTTCTCCCCTAAGAGTAAACGATCCATCAAAGAATACTGGTTACTTCTTTGGTAGCTTCTATATCATCAAGAAAAAAGTGTATGAATCTGTAGGAACACATGAAGGAGTTAAAGCTGAATTAGTAGAAGACGGTGCACTAGGCAAAAAAGTAAAGGAATCAGGATTCAAATTGCGAATGGTTATTGGAGATCATTTGCTTGAGGCAGTATGGGCTAGAGATAAGCACACCTTGTGGAATGCTTTAAAACGACTTATCATTCCGCTCTACTTGAAAACTAGCAAAGTTACTTTGGGAATATTAGTTGCATTGGTTTTTCTGCTTTTCATACCTTTTCCTATACTAGTATATGCTTCATTTTTTGTAAATTCAACAAATTCATTTTCATTATTATTTGCAATCTCATTAACTTCAGTAATACTATTTTATGCTGCTGCAATTTTGCAGACAAAAAAAGGACTTGGACTAAGTGTTGGTTATGCGCTTCTTGGACCAATAGGGAGTCTTATCATCGTACTTGCATTTGGTAACGGAATTTTAAAAGCGCGAAGTAGCTCAGCAGTGACTTGGAGAGGTAGAACCTATTCTATGGTGGATAAACCACAAAATTCTATTAATGTGTAGTAAGAATTATACGTAAACTACAGGAACTTAAGTTTCTTGGATAAGGCTAGTACAATTTTGGGGGGACTTGTTGGAGGAATATCAGTTTTACTTGTATTTGCTTTTGTTCTAAATCCACCAGTGGGTATAACACCTCCAGAAGAACTTATTTTGTCGAATGGGCATGTACTAGAGATAGTTGGTGAACAAACGCCACTAAGCATACAAAGACATGAGCTCACTTTGACAGAAATTTTTGAACAGTCTGAAAGTGGAGTAGTACGAGTTAACGTGGAAAGACAAGTACAAGACTTTTTTACTGCAGGTTCTGTTGGGTCTGGTTTTGTTTTCGATAAAAAAGGTCATATTATTACAAACGAGCATGTTATCAACGGCGCTCAAAGGATCACTGTAACATTTCTTGATGGAACATCATATAATGCAAGAGTCGTTGGTAAGGACCCTTTTACTGATATAGCAGTTATCGGAGTAATCGTAGATAGTGAGCTATTACATCCACTTCCATTGGGTGACTCATCAAAATTAAGAGTTGGAGAACAAGTAGCTGCAATAGGAAATCCATTTGGACTTTCTGGTTCTATGACATCAGGTATTGTTAGTCAGTTGGGAAGACTATTGAATACTGAAGTAGGAGGATTTTCTATTCCAGATGTAATTCAAACTGATGCTGCAATAAATCCAGGAAATTCTGGAGGTCCACTACTCAACATGAAAGGAGAAGTTATAGGAATTAACACTGCACTCCAATCAGGAACAGGCGAATTCGTTGGAGTTGGTTTTGCAATCCCTTCAAACACAGTTGCCAAAATAGTTCCAGTCCTTTCAGAAACTGGTGAATATAGTCATCCATACATGGGAATTAGTGGATTAGATATAGATCCTGATCTTGCGATAGCTCTTGGTTTGGATAATGCCAAAGGATTTCTAATTGTGACTGTTGTACAAGGAAGCCCTGCAGATAAGGCCGGACTACATGGCTCATCAAAAACCAAAGAAATCAATGGTAGGAACTATCCAGTTGGTGGCGACATTATTTTATCAGTAGATGGCAAAGTCGTAAGAGAAATTGCTGACATTTTGATTCACTTACAGAGAGAAAAATCGATAGGCGATGAGATGGTTTTGGAAGTACTTCGTGATGATAATATTACAAGTGTTATTCTAATTTTAGAAGAAAGACCAAGTTGATTTCTACATAAGTCGATACAAGCATAAATACTCCCACTTAAGGATGTCATATGTGAGAAATCTTGTCTCATACTATGAATTAGAAAATAAAGTTCTGGAAGGTAAAGAACTTTCGAAGTATGAAGCATATGAGATTTACAAAAGTTCACAAACAGATCCTTCACAACTATTCAAGACTGCACAAGTTTTAAGAAATAAATTTAAAGGAAAAACCGTTTCGTTTTCAAAAAAAGTATTTTTTAATTTGATAAATCTCTGTAGAGATACCTGTTCTTACTGTACATACAAGTCTGAACCAGGTGAATCTAAGATATCGATGTTGTCAAAAGAGAATGTCGTCAATCTAGCGCGCCTTGGAAAAAAATATCGATGCACAGAAGCACTATTTGTTACAGGGGAAAGACCAGAGCAAAAATACGAACAAGCTAGAAAGTGGCTTGTTGATAATGGTTTTAGAAGCACTATAGAATATTTGCTGCATGCATCAGAAATTGCTCTCAAGGAGGGACTTTTTCCTCACACAAATGCAGGAAATCTGACTAAATCAGAAATAAGGGAAC
>JAEHKU010000008.1 GCA_016838825.1 Nitrosopumilales archaeon
CTCTAAAAAGAAGTATATTATTTTTAAATCTCGCTGATGATCCCGCAATTGAAAGGATCATCACACCTCGAATTGCACTCACTGCAGCAGAGTATCTTGCGTATGATCTTGGTATGCATGTCCTTGTAATTCTCACAGATATGACAAACTATGCTGAAGCTTTACGTGAGATCAGTGCAGCACGAGAAGAGGTTCCAGGAAGAAAAGGTTATCCAGGATACCTCTACACTGATCTTTCTACTATCTATGAGCGGGCGGGAAGATTGAAGGGTAAAAAGGGAAGTGTTACACAAATGCCTATCCTTTCTATGCCTTCAGATGATATTACTCACCCAATTCCTGATCTTACAGGCTATATCACAGAGGGACAGATTGTTCTTGGCAGGGAACTCTTTAGAAAGGGAATCTATCCGCCAGTAAATGTATTGATGAGTCTTAGTAGAATTATGAAAGATGGAGTGGGCGAAGGAAAGACTAGAGGTGATCATCAGGAAATTTCAAATCAATGCTATGATGCATATTCGAGAGCACAGGAGGTTAGGGCACTATCTGAAATTGTTGGAAAAAGTGGTCTGACAGGAGTAGATAGAAAGTACATGGAACTTGGTGACATATTTGAAAAAGAATTTCTGTCACAGGGAGTAGACGAAAATAGAACCCTAGAAGAGACATTAAGTTTACAGTGGAATGCAGCTTCTCTTTTGCCAAAAAATGAACTTACCAAAGTAAAAGACAAGTTTATCGAACAATATTATAAAACGGAGTAAACTATGTCATTCGGCCAAACCGTAGCAGCAACTAAAATTGAACTCCTCAAATACAAACGTTCAAGCAAAGTAGCTACAATGGTTCAAAAAATTCTTGATGACAAACGTGAAGTATTACTGAAACGGATCAACGAAATGATCGATGAAGCAACTAAAGCCAGAGGCGATATTTGGACTCCGCTTCAAGATGTTTATCGTTCCGTGAACGAGGCGTATCTTACATTAGGAGCAGTAACAGTAGATTCAGTTGCACAGTCTACGCCTGCCTCAATGGAAACAGACGTAAATGTAAAACGTGTAGTAGATGTTTCTATTCCTACCCTCAATGTTAAAGAAATTCATGCTGACTCGATGCCATATGGATTTGCTGACACCAATGCTTCAATTGATAGAGCAGCAAAACAAATCAAAACAATGCTTTCTCAAATTTGTAAAGCAGCAGAATACGAAAATTCAATATTTACTTTGGGGAAAGCACTTGAGAAGACTCAAAAATTGTTGAATGCCCTAGAGCACATTATTATTCCTCAATACGAAGGTCGAATCAGGTTCATCCTTTCCACGTTAGAAGAGAAAGATCGAGAAGAATTCGTAAGATTAAAAAAAGTTAAAGCTGTAATTGAAAAGAGAAAAGGATAATGCCAAAAGAAGAAATTAAGAAACTTTTTGAAAGCGCAAATTCAAGTCTTGACCAAGATCATGAAATTTTTGTGAAAGCTATACAAGATGATCTTCAATCTTTCAAGAAGAAAATGATGGAAAAAATCTAACAAATCACGTTATAATTTAAATATAGTCTGAAAAGGATCAACTTTTATCAATGAAGTCTAATTTTTTCGTAATTTTTGGAATTATGTCTGTGTTAGTTTTAGGCTCGATGGGAGTTGTCTATGCTGAAGAAGGCGAATCTACTGGTGCTGAAGGAATGAAAATGTTAGGTGCTGGTCTGGCGTTTGGTCTTGCTGCACTTGGTGCAGGCATTGGATTAGGCTATGTAGGCTCTGCAGGACTAGCAGTTATCAGTGAAAATCCTGCACTTCAGTCCAAGGTATTCATCTTTATTGGCATGGTTGAGTCTATTGCAATTTACGGCATTGTAATGATGTTCATTATCTTAGGTCAATAAACTACCAATAAAATCTCTTACTAAGAAATTTTATTAAAATTAGATTAATATAGCGTCTCAAAAAGAGCCATACTAAATGTTGCTTAGCAGACGAATTAAATTATCTGGAATTACCATAATTGCTGGAATTGTGATCGCACTTTTTACTATATTTTCACCTCCAGCGTTTGCACAAGAAGAATCAACCTCTTCTGGTTCAGACTTGGCAAAACCAATCTTGGCTTTAGCTGCATCAATTGCAATAGCAGGAGGTCTGATAGGTACGGGTAACGCACAGCAAGGAATTGGTGCTGCTGGTATGGGAATCATAGCAGAGAAACCAGAAAAATTCGGTCAAGTGTTGTTCTTCTTTGTTATTCCGGAAACGCTTTGGATCATTGGTTTTGTGCTAGGAATAATCCTATTACTTGATATTCTATAGGACAACACGATGAGCATAGATTCATTCGTCCTTGAGATTGAGAACAGAAAAAAAAAGGATATTGAAACTCTTGATAAAGAATCAGATGAGAAGAAGACTGCAATAGAAAGTAAAAAGAGTACCGCCATTAAAGAATTGCAAGAAAGTTATGCAAATGAGGCTAAAATAAAATCTGACAGAGAGGCCGCTAGAATAGTCGAGGCAGGAAAGCTAGACGCAAAAAAGATTTTGTTTGATGCCATTAACATAAATTTAGATTCCACATTTGAGATTATAAAACAAGAATTAAAGGACTACACGAAGACGCCTACATATAAAAAAATATTAAAAACTATGGTCGAGTCCTCAAAAAAAAGATTAGATAAGGAGATTATAGTCCATTGTCGCAAAGAAGATGACACTGTTTTAAAGGACCTAGGCGTCACTGTTGGTTCTTCCATTCAAACTTTAGGTGGAATTGTTGCAGAAAATCAGGATGGCACAAAAGAACTTGATTTAACTTTCGAGGAATTATTGCGAACACACGAAGACGAGATTAAGAATACAATTCTGGAGAAAATGCTATAATGGGAACATCACAATATTCCTCGTCTTTTGGCAGATTACAATCAATATCGATTAATTTCCTTTCAAAAGATTTCATTCAAAATATACTAAAAGCAAATGATGTCAACGAGATGATCAAAATGTTAGAATCCACTTGGTATGGTCCAGAGATTAAAAGAGCTGCATCAGTATATCAAGGCCCCGAACTTTTAGAAGTTGCACTGAACCGTCATCTAGTTGAAGTTAATAAAATTCTCTTAGAAGCTACACCGTTTAGTGGTAAAAATGCAGTCCGAGCTTATCTATCAAAGTGGGATATTTACAACATTGAGCTAATCCTTTCTTCAAAAAGCATGGGACGAACAATTACTGAAACCGAATCACTATTAATCTCCAGTCGTAATGTTCCTGCTGGGATTTCTGCTGGAAATATTTCTCACGATGAGATGAAAATTATTCTCGCCGAGTCAGGAGTTGAAGGGGTGGTAGATAAACTTGCAAAGTACGGTTATGGAGTTATACTAATGAAACATCTAGAAGCATACCAAAAGACAGGAGACCTTGCACCAATGATGTCCGCTTTACATGGATCCTACTACCAAAAGTTACTCGAGTCCCTAAAATTTTTTCAAGGAGATGAAGGTATGATTAGGGAATTAATTAGAGTAGAGATAGATAAGAAAAATATTCTAAACCTTTTGAAGGGAAAAGAATCGAATTTGGATAAAGAGATAGTTGCGAGGCATCTTGTAGAGGGGGGAAAAATTTCCACGAATGAATTACTGGAGATATATGGTGTAAAAAATGTTGCAGAAATTGTGGGAAGAATAGAATCTTACTTTAAACTAGGTGAAGCACTTGAACAGTACAAGACAACAAAAAGTTTGATTGATTTTGAAATTGATATTACTAAATTCATCAATACAACTTACGTACAGAAATTAAAAAATATCGCATTATCCATTGGAACTATTTTCTACTTTATCATTAATGCAGAACATGAACATGAAAATCTTAAAAGGATAACATATGGAAAACGCTACAATCTTTCAAATGAACGGATAAGTTCGATGTTGCTGTCATGAGTGAAAAAGTGTATAAACAAAAAACTGAAACAAGTGGCAGAATAGCCGTAGTAGGTGATCGTGAGCTTGTTATTGGTTATCGACTTAATGGAATTGATGATACCTTTATAGTTGATGAGGAAGATGCCAGCAAAAAAATGCAGGAATTGTATTCTTCCAACGAATTTGGTTTAATTATTGCAAGCGAATCCGTTCGAAGTAAACTTCCAGCAAAATTCCTGTCACAAGTAGAGGCCTCCATTGAACCTCTTATGTTATTCATGCCTGCACAAAAAGAAAGCATACACGAAGAATCGATTTCTGCTTTGGCAAAACGAGTTCTTGGAATTAATATCAAAGTGGATTGATGATAATATGGTAGAAGCTATAATTTCACGTATCTCTGGCCCGGTTGTTGTAGCTAAAGGTCTAGGAGGCGCACAAATGTTCGATGTTGTTCGTATTGGAGAATTAGGTCTTGTGGGAGAAATAATTCGTCTAGAAGGTAATTCCGCTATGGTTCAAGTTTACGAGGATACTACAGGATTGAAACCTGGAGAAAAAGTAATCAACACAAAACGACCACTTTCTTTGCAGCTTGGACCAGGACTCTTGAAGTCAATTTATGATGGCATTCAGAGACCATTAGATATTTTAAGAGAGCAAGGCGGGGACTTCATTACTAGAGGAAGTGTTGTTCCAGCTTTAGATGAAAAGAAAAAATGGGACTTTGTTCCGATCAAGAAAAAAGGTGAAAATGTATCTCCAGGTGAAATCATTGGTGAAGTTCAGGAAACTCCAATAATAAAGCACAAAATAATGATCCCACATAATGTTAATGGCGAACTAACAGAAATTACTGAAGGCGAATATACTGTCAATGAAAATGTGGCAGCTGTGAAAACAAATAGTGCTATTACTGATATTGGTTTATCAAGTTGGTGGACTGTTCGAATACCAAGACCAGTTGCACGTAAGCTACCACCAGAAGAACCATTGATTACAGGCCAACGTATTCTGGATACATTTTTCCCAATTGCAAAAGGTGGAACCGCTGCAATACCAGGTCCTTTTGGAAGTGGAAAAACGGTAATTCAACAACAGCTCGCAAAGTGGGCAGACAGTGAGATTATAGTCTACGTTGGATGTGGTGAAAGAGGAAACGAGATGTGCGAAGTTCTTTCAACGTTTCCAAAACTAGAAGATCCAAAGTCAAAACGTCCACTGATGGAACGTACAATTCTAGTTGCTAACACATCCAACATGCCGGTTGCAGCAAGAGAAGCAAGTATCTACACCGGCATTACAATGGGAGAGTATTATCGCGATATGGGATATGGAGTAGCAATGATGGCAGATAGCACGTCTAGATGGGCTGAAGCGCTTCGAGAAATCTCAGGAAGATTAGAAGAAATGCCAGGTGAAGAAGGATATCCAGCATATCTAGGAAGAAGACTAGCAGAATTTTATGAACGAGGAGGAAAAGTCATAACAATCTCTCCAGATAAAAGGGAAGGTTCTCTATCTATAGTGGGAGCAGTTTCTCCACCTGGTGGAGACTTTTCAGAACCAGTTTCACAAAACACGTTAAGGGTTACACGAGTATTTTGGGCACTGGATGCAAGTCTAGCTTCGAGAAGACACTTTCCATCTATCAATTGGTTGACAAGTTATTCTCTATATGTTGATGGTATGTCAGATTGGTACAAAGATAATGTTTCCAAAGAATGGATTGAACAAAGAAAAGAAGCACTAGAAATTTTACAAAAAGAAGCAGAATTACAAGAAATTGTTCAGCTAGTTGGATATGATGCGTTACCAGAACCAGAAAAAGGTATTTTGGATATTGCTCGCTCTATTCGGGAAGACTACCTTCAGCAAAGTGCATATGATGAGGTCGATACTTACACATCAATTAAAAAACAAAACACTATGCTTTCTGTAATTTTAGAATTTGGTAGAATGGGAGCTGATGCAATAAAGAAGGGAATTCCTTCCTCGAAAGTAAGTGAAATTGCTGCAAGAAGAATGTTATCAAAAATAAAATGGACAAAAGAAGATCAAGTAGAACAGCTAGTTAAAGAAATTAAGGCTAACATGAAACTACAGTTTGATAGCCTGTTAAAGGAGGCGTCTGACTAGATGTCTGGGATATCGTATAAGACACTCTCAAAGATTGCTGGACCTCTGATATTTGTTGAAGGGGTAGATAACGCAGCCTATGGTGAGATGGTTGAGATAAAACTTATCAATGGAGATAGACGTCAGGGACAGGTTCTCGATACACGACAGGGTTTAGCAGTTGTTCAAGTTTTTGGTTCTACACTTGGTCTGAATACTGAGGGCACTGCAACAAAATTTCTTGGCGAGTCTGCAACAGTATCGGTTTCTGATGAAATGCTTGGAAGAGTGTTTGATGGACTCGGAAATCCTATAGATAATGGCCCAAAAATTGTATCAAAACACAAGTATGATCTTGTGGGATCCGGCATAAATCCATACTCTAGAGAAGAACCATCCGAATTCATCCAAACAGGAATGTCAAATATTGATGCAATGAATACTTTGGTAAGAGGCCAGAAACTACCGATTTTCTCAGGCTCTGGTCTTCCACACAATTTACTTGCATCACAAATTGCAAGACAAGCAAAAGTTCTTGGAGGAACTGAAAGCTTCTCTGTTGTATTTGCTGCTATAGGAATTACCAGTGAGGAAGCAAACTTCTTTATTAAACAATTTGAAGAAAGTGGAGCCCTTGATAGAACAGTTTTGTTTTTGAATCTATCATCTGATCCTTCAATGGAGCGTATACTTACTCCTAGACTTGCATTAACCACAGCAGAATTTCTTGCTTATGAACGTGGAATGCATGTCCTTGTAATTCTTACAGATATGACAAACTATGCTGAAGCTTTACGTGAGATCAGTGCAGCACGAGAAGAAGTTCCAGGAAGAAGAGGATATCCAGGCTACATGTACACTGACCTGGCTTCAATTTATGAACGCGCTGGAAGGATAAAGGGTCGAAACGGTTCAGTAACTCAGATTCCAATTCTTACGATGCCTGCTGATGATATTACACATCCAATCCCAGATCTTACAGGTTACATTACGGAAGGGCAGATCGTGATGAGTAGAGACTTGCATAGAGCGAACATTCAGCCACCAGTTGACGTTCTAACTAGTCTTTCACGTTTAATGAATCAAGGAATTGGGAAAGGACGAACACGGGAAGATCATAGAAGCCTTGCAGATCAACTTTATTCAACATATGCACAAGGCAAAGATGCAAGAGCACTAACAGCTATAGTAGGAGAAGAAGCATTAAGTGACCTTGATAGGAAATTCCTTAAAATTGCAAACGAATTTGAGAAAAAGTTTGTAAATCAAGGCTTGGACGAAAACCGTGACATTGAAAAAACTTTGGATATTGGCTGGGACTTGCTTAGTGGTCTTTCAGAAGCAGAACTGACTCGTGTTAAACCTGAATTCATAGCAAAATATGCAAAGACTGACACACAATGGTGGAAAAAAAGACATGATGCAAGGTAACTAGGAATGCCCGCAGATGCTGATATACGTCCAACACGCCTTGAATACATACGTGCCAAACGAAGGATTCGTATTGCTCAAAAAGGACTGAAACTTTTAAAGCTTAAACGCCAAGCATTGATTCTCGAGTTTTTCAATATCAGTAAAACTTCGGCTAGATTGAGAAATGAACTACAATCTGAATTGATCAAGGGTTATCAAAGTATCAGAATGGCAGAGATGTTAGATGGTGAAATGCGACTAGAAAACGAGGCAATGAAAATACCACAGCTAAAAAAGTTACAGATTTTACCAAAGAACGTAATGGGAGTTCGTATTCCAAAATTGGAGGGTGGAACTAGGGACCAACCCATTACTGAACATTTACTGGAAGTTCCTACTTCTATAAGCGAAGCAATAAAGGCATTCCAAGAGATTCATAAAATTGTCTTAGATGTTGCAGAAAAAGAAACTACTTTACGAAAACTTCTCTTTGAGATAGAACGAACCAATCGTAAAGCTAATGCTATAGAGAATATCTTCATTCCAAGTTTAGAAGGTGCTGTAAGATTCATTACGTTTCGACTCGATGAAATTGAGCGTGACACATTCACTATGTTAAAGACTGTAAAGCGAAAGATGGCTGAAAGAGAGCAAAAAACTACAAAGGAGGTAACTGTTGTTGCAGGATAATTTTGCAAATCCACAACATAAGAAATTTTATTTTATAAGAAGAGCATTTAAGATCGGTAACATTGTTATCGCAATAGCTGCAATATTATTTCTGGCCAAATATTTCTTAGGTATTTAGCCATGTCAGATACACAAGAAAAGTATGTCCATTCGCTCAAGAAAATCAAAGAAGCTGAGGAAAAAGTACGAGCAGAAATTGAAAATCATAGGAAAAAAATCAATGAAGAAATTAAGAAATTACAAATTGATACTGAAAAAGCAATAGCAAAATCAAAAATAGAAGGCGAAAAACTAGTAGAGTCTAGCATTGAAGAAGCTAGAAAGAGGGCTACAGCGGAAACAGAAAAGATCATAGAAGACGCCAAGGCCAAAGCAAAAACTACATCTACAAAGGTAAATGCACAGACTGCACAAGAAATAATCGATATTTTGCTAAAAGGTGTGGAATAATGGTACTAAAGCCTGTTCCAATGACACGTATAGCGGTCCTCGGTTTAAGAAAATACAGCCAAGCTGTTGTATCTATTTTACATGACCTCCAAGTTGTGCAGCTAGAAACATTGTCGAAAGATGTTGCTGCACTACTAAGAAACGAACGTGATAGTGACACGTCCAGACAAGTTTCAGATCAACTTCTTCGAATTAGAGCACTAAGGACAGTGCTTCCTGCTATTCCGTTCACAGAAAGTCGACGTTTTGAATCTACTCAAGACCTCATGAAAACTGCTAAATCAATTGATGTCGATAATGAAGTCGCATCTCTAGAAAGAGAAAAGGAGAGTCTTCTTACTGAAATACAGGAGACAGAAAATAATATCAAACTCGTCGAGGAATTTACATTTTTTCCAGAAGACTTCAAAGTTCTTCAGTTATCGTCTGCTAATTCTTACTTTGGTCGTATTGCATCCGAAAAATTTCCGGACTTTAAAAAGGCTTTAGAAGAACACAAGAAAGATATTTTTCTTTACTTTAAAGAAGAGAAAAAAGTTACACACCTTGTTATTGTTGTTTTTTCTAGTTTCTCACCACAAACCTTTGCTAATTTAATTCAGTCACATGATGTAAAAATTGAATCTGTACCAAAACTTGATGGAAAACCAGAAGTAATAATTAAAAGCCAAAAAAATATCCTTGATAGTCT
This sequence comes from Nitrosopumilales archaeon, assembly GCA_016838825.1. Lineage (GTDB taxonomy): Archaea > Thermoproteota > Nitrososphaeria > Nitrososphaerales > Nitrosopumilaceae > JAEHKU01. The sequence goes on from JAEHKU010000008.1 coordinate 9,290, forward strand.
TTATCAGAAACTGAAACAGATTGATAAACAACTTGGAGAAATTTCTAAAAAACATTTTAGAAATATAGTTTATGTTGAAGAACAGCTTGAGATTGAAAACAAAAAACATGAAGTTATTGGTAATTTGGGAGTAACGGATGATGCATTCGCTTTAGAAGGATGGATTCCAAAACCAAAGCTTGAACAGGTAAAGGCTACTTTACAAAAGTACAGTACTGGAACTACAATTTATGAATTAGAAACAGATGAAAAGCCGCCTACTTTGTTTAAGAATCCTAAAAGGTTCAGATTGTTTGAAGCTTTCATTAGATTCTATTCGATACCACAGGGAAGAGAATTTGATCCTACTATTATTTTCGCTATTTTCTTTCCGATCTTCTATGGACTTATGATTGGTGATGTTGGTTATTGTCTTGTAATACTTCTTGTTTCTCTTTGGGTTATCCGACGTGTAGAAGGTGGAAAGCGAAACTTTACTATCATGCCAAAGCCGTTGAGAAGTTTTGCCATGTTAATATTGAAAAAAAGGCAGATGGTAAAATTAGCAAAGGCATTGATTCCCGGTTGTATCATTGGAATTATTTTGGGATTTACCTTTGACCTATACTTTGGATTTCACCTTAACGGTTACTTGTTTGATTATCTAAGTACTCTTGGTGTTACCAATCTTCCTGTTGCAGGTGAAACCTTAAACATACCTTCACGTGCATTTCTAGATCCTATTCGTGATGCAGGCAAACTGTTGGTAATTAGCGGATACATTGGTATAGGAATGATATCATTTGGTCTCGTTCTTGGAATATTAAACTGTATTAGAGAAGGCGAAAAAAGAGAAGCGACTGGAAAAGTTGGTTGGCTGGCATTTAGCTGGGGAGTTGTTCTTTTTGGATTGGCAATTCTAAGAGGCCAACCTATGGATCCTATGACTAATTCGATAATGTTTGCTTATTTTGGATTGCTCATTGGGGGAGTTGTATTAATGTTCGTTGGCGAGGGTATCAGAGCGCTGATGGAACTACCATCAATAGTTAGCCATATACTTTCGTATACTAGACTTATCGGAATATTGCTGGCATCAGTTATACTTGCACATACTACCGACTTCATTTTTCTAAAGGCTTTGAATATATCAATACCGTTCATTATTCTTGGAACTTTGATTTTGCTAATTGGACACACTTTCAATATAGTAATTGGAGTCTTTGCGCCAGGCATTCAAGGGGCACGATTAATTTATGTCGAGTTTTTCTCCAAATTCTATCGTGGTAATGGAAGAACATTCAAGCCTTTTGGAACTATACGAAAGTTTACTACCGATCAATATAAGATAGAATCATCAAATGCTGACAAAATTACAGTAGAAGTGTTAGAAAAAAAAGTAAAATCTCCTTAACTAAAACCGAAATAATTATCAGAACTAAAAATAAATTGTAAATTAATCCACTTTTACAGCTTCATCCTATCTCAGTAATACTTTAACTCACTAACATTTAGAATTCTTGTACAGTATTTACATCGAAGAACCAGCCCTGTTTTGTCCACGACATCCATTATCGATTCAATATCTTCATTACTATTTGATATACAATCAGGATTTGAACATCTAAAAATTCGCTCAACTTTGTTTGGAAGAGAAACTAGCCTTTTTTCTACAAGCTTAAAATCCTTAATTATATTCACAGTAGCCTTTGGCGAGATAAGAGCCAGCTTATTTGTGTCATCATCTTTTAGGTACTTGTTTTCCACCTTTATGATATCCTTTTTTGATATTTTTGCACTCGGGACATTAAGTGCCAAAGTTATTACGTTACCGTCACTTCCGTTTATGCCAAGTGCATTGAGGACTTGAATACCTTTACCAGCCTTGAGGTGGTCGATAACTGTCCCATCTCTAATCCTTCTTACTATAAGATCATGCTCTGACATTGGAATAATTTGTATTACAGTACTATATATCATTGAATGGAATGAATGACTTTTTTCAAACCGATATAATCTCAATTCGCGATTTTAATAAAGAAAAACTCGAAACGGTCTTTTCCGCCACGGATAAGATAATTCAGATGAATCCCAATGAACGACGAGAACTTGCTCGTGGAAAGACTCTAGGTTATCTTTTTTTTGAACCAAGTACAAGAACACGATTAAGCTTTCAGGCTGCTATGGCTTCGCTTGGTGGCACATCTTTAGGAATAGCTGATGCGTCATCTTCATCCACAAAAAAAGGTGAGAGTCTTGCTGATACTGTCCATATAATGTCACTTTATTCAGATGTTCTTGTTTTAAGACACCCGCTTGATGGTTCTAGTAGATTTGCTGCAGAGATATCATCAAAGCCTTTGATCAATGGAGGGAGTGGAACTGAAGAACATCCTACACAGGCAATACAGGATCTGTTTACGATTATTAGAGAAAAGAAAAAGATTGATGGTTTGAAAATTGGGGTAGCTGGTGATTTAAAATATGGAAGAACAGTATACTCACTTTTGTATGCATTAAGCAATTACAATGTTGATGTCCATCTTATTTCCCCTGAATCCTTGAAAATCAGATCCGATTCTACATATGATATTAAGAAACGTCTAAAATACAAAGAGTCTTCTTCACTTGAAGAACACATAGACGAGTTTGATGTTTTATACGTAACCAGAATACAAAAAGAAAGATTTCCAGACGAGGAAGAATATCTAAAAGTAAAAGGAAGTTACACAATAGGTTTAGATCTTGTAAAAAAGATGAAAGATGATGCTATCATATTACATCCATTACCTCGTGTTGACGAAATTTCTACCGATGTAGATGAAACTAAACAGGCAAAATACTTCAAACAAGCACAATATGGTAAGGATACCCGCGCAGCACTTTTAGCACTAATTTTAAACGAGAATTCATTTTAGCTTGTTTTCAAATAAAGAAATAATTATCCAAAAACCAATTTCTAGGATCTGATACAAAATGGATAAACAATCTACTACACTACCTAGAATAAAGGCACTTTTGAATATTCCAGTTGAAAAAATGATCGATCCAAGTGTGCTAATAATGAGCATTGACAAAACAGTTGAAGAAGCAGTTGAGAATATGCAGGAAAAAAATGCCAAGGCGATTCTAGTCTCTGATAAGGGAGAACCAAAAGGGATAGTTACTAAAACTGACATAATCTTCAAAGTTGTGGACAAAGGCAAGCCTTTGAACAGTACTACATTAGGGATGATAATGTCAAGTCCTATCCGTAGTTTGTTACCACATTCTACGTTTAAGGATGTACTAGATCATATGGAAAAATTTTCAGTTCGACAGATAGTTGTACAAGAAGGCTCATCGATCATAGGAGTGGTCACAAGAGATACCATATATGAGAAATTACAAGCAGTTACATTACCAACAAAAGAATCCTTAATGGGAGCCATACTAACTGGCACTAAAGTTGACAAACCTGTGGAACAGACGAAAGATGATGGACTCTTTTCAATTCCACTTGGAAAAGTAATGGACCCCAACATTTTGGTAATAGAACATAACAAGACAGTATCTGATGCTATTGATTTATTGAAACAAAAAAAATCCAAACTAATACTAGTTTCTAATATAGGAGAATCGATCGGTATTGTTTCTAAAAGTGACATGTTATTCAAAGTGGCTGCAAGAAAGTTATCTCCTAAAAAAATAACTTTACGACACATAATGTCAAGCCCTGTCCATTCGTTATCCATCACGTCCTCTGTAAGGGATGCTCTAGAGTACATGGACAAGTATAAAGTGAGACAAATAGCTGTTTTCTCTGCTCAGCTAAAAAACAGGGTTCTTGGAATGATAACTCGCGATTATATTTATGAAAACTTGAAAGCTCATCATCTTTTGGAATAGATTTTTTGAAAAGGCTAAGAGTAGAATAGCTTTTTTCCTATGATAAGCCCATCTTCGTCACAACGTAACGAGCTTTATAGTATCCATTTTTTTGTTGATTTGAAAGTCTCTTGTTATTGAGCTTACTTGCTCTGCATTGCCTTTCAGTAAAAAAAGCTCCATACATTTTTCTCCTTCTATCTTACTGTGAAGATGGGTCGTAATGAGATCCTCGAAATTTTGTTTAATTCCAGTAACAACAGCATCAAATTCATCATTATGAACTACAAGCAAAATTGCATTGAGGTTACCGGTAAGTTGATTTTTCTGTTTTTCATCAGAAACAAAACTTCGGATTCCTGCTCTAATAGCTTCAGACCTTCCGGAAAAACCCATTGAACTTTGAAGTTTATCAAGTTCAGCTAAAATCTCGTCATTTAATGAGATAGAGATGATTGGCATACGAGGAATATTATTAATTATCTTATAAGTTTAGCCATAATTGTTATTAATTTATCACAGATTTATTAATAACACATTCATTTGGTGTGTGATGCACAAAGATCGTGAAATTGCAATCATAGCAATAGCTATAACCATTCCACTTATTTCAATTGGCATCTGGACTTCGGATCAAAGGGATGCAGTAGCAGATTTAGAAGAGAAAGAAAAAATTCTTGTGGCCGCTTCTTTTTATCCACTTTACGAATTTACTAAAGAAATCGGAAAAGAACGAGTAGAAGTTATTTCACTGGTACCATTCGGAATTGAGTCACATGATTGGGAACCTTCTGTCCGCAGTCTTCAAAAAATGCAACAAGTTGATCTTATCGTAATTAATGGTGTAGGTTTTGAAACGTGGCTGAATGATCTTATTTCATCTAGTTCAAATGTTACAATAATAGATACCAGTGAAAATATACTAAAAACCTACTTTCTTGAAGGAGATGACTCTGGTCGTTACACCAAGTACAAAGATCCACATATGTGGTTGAATCCAGTTTTTGCAAAAATTCAAGTTCAAACTATTGCTAGTGCTCTAATAGAAATAGATCCACAAAATATGGAATATTATAAAAAAAATGCAAATGCATATACAGATAAGTTATCTGAGCTCGATACAAAAATCCGAGAAGAAATTTCTGTATGTGATAGAAAGGATTTTCTTGCCTACCATAATTCATTTTCGTATTTTGCAGATGAATATGGTTTAATTCAGCATAGCATAATTAGTGGCAACGATCCACATGAAGAAGCAACACCAAAAACAATTGAAAAAATAATTCAGCATTCTAAAAGCTTAGGAATTGATATCATCTTTTCTGAAGAAGCAATTGATTCAAGATTATCTGAAGTTATAGCAACTGAAATTGGTGCAAATGTCTTAGTCCTGGATCCAATTGAAATTGGTGGAGAAAATACGAGCTATTTTGAGAAAATGGAAAAGAACCTTGCAAATCTAAAGGAGGCTTTATGTTCATGAAATTGGTAGACATCAAAAATTTAACGGTTGATTTCGACAGAATACTGGCGTTACAAGACGTGAATTTTTCAGTAAGTAAAGGTGACTTTTTAGGTATAATTGGACCCAACGGTGCAGGAAAAACGACGCTTTTTAGCTGTATGCTTGGATTAAAACAAAATTTCAAGGGTGAAATTAAATTCTTTGATAAAAACATTCGAAAATCAAAACAATACCTTACCAAAGTGGGGTATGTACCACAGAAGCCAGTCTTCGAAAAAAATTTTCCTGCCACTGTAAAAGAAGTAGTAAAAATGGGCTTAAGAAAACATTCTGATAAAGATGATAAGGTAGACCGTACACTTCAACAAGTTTGGATTCATGAGCTTGGTCTTAGAAGGATTGGCGAGCTGTCGGGTGGTCAACTGCAACGAGTATTTATTGCAAAAGCACTTGTGAATGATCCGCAGATACTTATTCTTGATGAACCTGTAACTGGGATCGATTCACAAAGTAAAGAATTGTTTTACGAAATTTTGCGTGGCCTAAACAAAAATGAAAATTTAACAATAATTTGGTCTTCCCATGACTTGGAAGCTGTGGCAAAACTTGCCAACAAAGTGGCGTGTCTAAATAGAACATTGTTCTTCCATGGAATATCTAACGAGTTTTTCAGCAATGAGGCCTTGCTAAAACAATATTCTGAATCTTCAATGCAAATGCATATGCATCAACACTGAGATCAAATGTCCCTCGAGATCCTTACTTACGGTTTTATGCAAAGAGCTATTGTATCAGGAATTGCAATTGCATTAATTTGCTCAACAGTAGGATTGTTTCTAGTACTTAGACGACAGTCTCTCTTTGGTGATGCTTTAGCTCATTCTGCATTTGGTGGTATTGCTGCAGGATTATTTCTTGGATTTTATCCAACGTGGATAGCATATGCAGTTGCAATAGGAAGTGCATTAGGACTATCGAAAATTAGACAAAGGTTTCAGATATCAGGTGATGCAACAGTAGGAATTTTACTTTCTTCTGGAATAGCAATAGGAGTTGTTCTGATTAGCTTATCAGGTGGATTTACAGTTGATATATTCAGTCTTCTCTTTGGCAGTATTTTGTTAGTTAGCGTGGAAGATACTATTTTTATTTTAGGTTTGGCTGGTGCGATCCTCATTGTGATTTTATTGTTATACAGGGAACTATCATACACAACCTTTAACGAAGAACAAGCAAAAGTTAGTGGCATTCCGGTCGAAAAAATAAACTATCTGCTAGTAATTATTGCTGGGATAACAGTAGTTACTTCAATTCAACTTGTTGGAATTTTGCTGATATCCGCTCTCTTTGTAATACCGAATGTTACAGCAATAATGTTAGGACGTAGCTTTAAACAAACTGCGATACTTTCAATATCTTTTGCAATTTTTTCAGTAGTTACAGGAATACTAGCTTCTTATGTATTTGACATTACACCATCAGGAATGATAGTACTGATTTCTATGGCAATTTTTGTTACTGCCCTTGGTGTTAAATCAACGGGATTGCAAAGTTATCATAGAATTAGACGCACTAAAAAAATTAAATCTTAATTTACATTTCGTATCTAATGTAAATAAAAAGAGAAAAAGGGGGAGGAAATATTCTAGAGTCTTGGAATTAGTTTTGTTTTTGCAGTAAATGCAATTATGCTAACAACTCCAACTGCAAGAATCATCATTGCGATTGTACCAAATTCTGGAACAACTTGAGCAGTCATTTCTTCACCTATAGGACCAGTAAACGGTTGGTTAACTCCAAAACCTTTGAAGGTGACATCAACATCTACAGGATTATCACCAGAAGCATCAGCATCTAGTGCACTAGTAGTAAACGTAAAACTACCGGCATGGTCATCTGTATGTACATTTGTCTTATCAAGAACTCGATTGTTACCTTGAGTTGCTGTTATGTCAATATTAGCATGCTCTACAGCACTTCCGTCACTGCCTGTAATTGAAACATTAATTGTCATTGTTTCACCAGCACTTGCAGGTTCTGCTTCGATTGAAATCATTACTGATTCTGGCTCCATCATTATCACTTCTTCAGGTTCTTCAGCCATTGCTGCACCTACAATTACACTTCCTTGCATCCAGGGATGCACCATGCAGAAGTAGTCAAATGTCCCTTCTGTATCAAAAGTATGTTCGAATGTAGCACCAGTCATGAATAGACTACTGTCAAAGATACCATCTGGTCCATCAGCTGGGCTTCCACTTGTAACAGTGTGAGCAGCAATATCATCGTTAGACCATGTGACTGTTTCTCCTACAGCAATGCTAATGTTATTTGGCATCCAACATTCGTTATTCTCTTCACAACCAGGTACTCCAGTACCTTCTGGAACACTAACCTCAGCTGCAAACGCTGATGGGATAGTAGACAACGTAGCTACAATAGCAAAAAGTATGAAAAAAGAGCTTATTGTATTAGTCTTCATTGCCATTGATCATTATGAGAGGTAAATAAAAACCTGATCTTCATTATTTTAGATTTTTCTTTTTAGTTCATCAATTTTTTTGTATATTGTTAATTCCGAAAGATGAAAATTTGATCGTATGCTTAAATAAGGAAATTAGAGTGATTAGAAATGTTGTATCAAGTGCTGATTACCATAGCAATGTTATCCATTCTGATATTACCAATGTATGTCAACGAAGTCTATGGTCATGGTTTAGGAGGTGATCAAGCTCCTCCAATAGATTTTTCTGGAATGCAAGTTACTGTAGCTACTCAACTTGATCCAAGTGATATTACTGTAGGAGAAGTAGATAGTGCAAATATTTCAATAAGATTTTTTGATTTAATTACCGATAACAACCTTGACAAGGTTACCTATGGAGTAGAAATTTGGAGGGGCGGTGAATTACTAGCTCGAAAACTTTTCTATGATGCAGATGGTCAACTTGATATTGAGATTCGACCTAGGTCTGATTGCAATGAAATACAAAGGTGGAGATGTACTACTTACAATGGGGAGATAGAGCCAATTGGTGGTGGATTATTTGCTCGCGGTTTAGCAAGACCATTAGTTACAGGACCAATTTTTGACAAAGGAGGTTTGTACAACATTAGGGTAGACATAGAAGGTGCTACTAGTCCCAATGTTCTAGTAGCTGAGAGACTAAGTTTTGAAACTTTTGTTAGCGTAGCACAAAATCAAAACTTCTTTATCCAAACTGCACAAGCACAAGAACTTCCTGTAATTGTAAAAACGTATTACGATGAAGTAGAAAATTTGCAGTTTGACAAAAGTAATAACTCAATTTCTTTTGAGATGCCGTTTGATTGGAATCCAGACTATGTAGATCTTGTTCAAGTGGTCCATGAAGAAGTTAGAGTACCAAAGAGTTTTGAACCATACAAGGAAGGAACAGAGTTCATAGGATATATTGATGATATTGAACTGAGCAGCAAAGCTTTGCTGATCGATCCATTCTCTTCTCCAGATGAAAACATAATTCATTTTATGGTTTCTGGTTCTGAACTAAAGCGAGTCAATCAAGAATTAGGAACTAGTCACTTTGATAGTAACAAAATGTTCTTTGAACTCGTACCAAAGGGAGTAACTCAAACTAACTCATTTTCTATTGATTTTGATACTGGTGCAAAGGTTGATGTAGAATGGAACACAAAATTTGGCGCAGGTTCTGAAATACCTTTCGGTATAACTTTCTTTGATGCTTTTGGGAATCTACTAAAAGACGTACGTTATGGCTATACGCTAATTGATGAGAACGGAAAAGAACTGCTAACAAATATCGGAAACGAACCAACTAACCCAGGATTACTTGCAAGTGAGGGAATCGATACTGAATCAATCTTAATCCCATCTAGTGGCGTCTATCAATTACAGATTGCAATCATGGGTCAGGGGATTGGGTCAAGCACAAACCTAAAGTATTCTGGTATCGCAAGCGGATTCTTTGAAGTTGGACCATCTGGCCAAAAAATAGTACCACCTGCATCAACTCCAGCATCACCTGCTAAAGAAAAAGTTCCTGGATGGATTAAAAACAACGCAAAGTGGTGGTCTGAGGGACAAATTGGGGAAGCAGATTTTTTAAATGGAATACAATACATGATTAAAGAAAAAATTATCAACATACCAGATTTACCTGAACAAGCTTCTGAAACTGCTAAAGAAAAAGTTCCTGATTGGATTAAAAATAATGCTGGTTGGTGGGCTAATGGCCTGATATCAGAAGATGATTTTGTTAATGGAATTAAATATCTAGTGGAAAATGGAATAATCTCGGTGTAAATTCTTATACACAACATCTTTTGAGCAAAATCAATGTTCCCACTAAAAGATGAAAATCCTCATCCACCAGGATTCAAACCAATAGTTACCTACGCCCTAATCGCTACCAATGTAATTGTATTTTTTTATCAAGTAGCTCTTACTGGACAATTTTTTGAATTCTCAAACCAAAGTGCATATATTTTATTTTATGAATGGGGTGCAGTTCCAGATTGTGTAATGGGAGCAAGCTCTGTAGTTTTAAGTGGTTTACGAATTCCATGTCCTGTAATCCCAGAAATCACCCTACTAAGCTCTATCTTTTTGCATGGTGGAATAATGCACCTTGGCGGAAATATGCTCTTCTTGTGGATCTTTGGCGACAACATAGAACTAAAGTTTGGCAGAGTAAAGTATCTTGGAATTTATCTGGGCTGGGGAATTGCTGCAGGAATGGCTCATGTAATGATTGATCCAACTAGCGCAATTCCTGCAGTAGGAGCATCAGGAGCTATATCTGGTGTCTTAGGTGCTTATCTTGTACTATTTCCACGTGCGAAGATTCTCACGTTTATGATGTTGGGATTTTTCTGGAGAATGATGCACATTTCTGCAAAGTGGTTTCTTCCATTCTGGTTAATCTTTCAAAACCTTCTTCCATTTTTTATTGGAGGATTCGGCGTAGCTGGTGCGGGCGTAGCTTACATGGCTCACATCGGTGGATTTATGATAGGATTAGCAACAGGATTTCTCTACAAAAAAAGTCATAGTTCTGAATTTACATATGGCACACGTTATGGATGGAAGCAATAATAAAAACAGATTTCTTTAAAGAATAAATCAAACCTTTCTGCGTAACATACATGCCATTAATTACTGTGTCAATGTATCCGGGTAGAAGTCAACAACAAAAAAATGACTTTGCAAAAGCAGTAACAAAGTCTGCAGTTGAAATTCTAAATACAAAAGAAAATCATGTAATCGTAGTTTTTGATGAAAACCCAAAAGAAAATTGGTTCATGGCAGGAAATCAATTATAAACTACCTTTTTATTTTAACTCAATTTACCACATTCCGTGTCAAAAATAGCTTTAGTTCAATTCAAAGCTGATACTGACAAATACAAAAACTTGAAAAAAATTCTTAGTTACATAAGAAAAGCTGCTAATAAGAATGCAAATCTATGTACGTTTCCGGAGTTCATGATGTTTTATACTCCTGCTTCTCAATCAGCGAAAGATGTTGCCAAACTTGCTGAAACAATTCGTGGTGAATTTGTTTCTGCAATTGCAGACTATGCAAAAGAAAACTCAATTCAAGTCATCGGAACATTTTATGAAAAAAGTAAAAAGAAAAATCGAGTATACGATACTGCTTTTTTCATAGACAAAAATGGCAAATTAATTTCATCGTATAGAAAAATTCACCTTTATGATGCACTAGGGATAAAAGAATCTGATAAATTAGTAGCTGGATCAAAAATCAAGCCTCCAATTAGAACTACAATAGGTAAGATAGGGATGATGATTTGTTACGACCTTAGATTTCCTGAGGTATCAAGAACACTAGCGGCTTCTGGTTCTGAGATTATTGTTGTTCCTTCTGCATGGGTTCAAGGTAAAATGAAGGAAGAACACTGGATAACACTGAACAAAACACGTGCCATAGAAAATGGTTGTTACGTGATTGCACCAGATCAGCTGGGAAACATTTACTGTGGTAGAAGTATAGCAGTTGATCCTTTTGGAAAAATAATGTTAGATATGAAAAAAAGAGAAGGTCTTGGAATTATTGATGTATCTACTGAAAAAATTCATAAGGTAAGAAGAAGTTTACCATTATTGCAGAATCGACGCACAGACATTTATTCAGATTTTACGCTTTAGATTTTTAGTTTTACATTTGATATTTGCACATTGTCTTAACCACTTTTGTCTCCTAGAATATCGTACAAGAATTATTGGCCATCGACAAAGTTCACATGGTGTTTTTGTTGTACGGATCATTCCTTTTTGAATTAAGGGTGTTGATGCTCTACAACCATTGTAATAATTTGAGCATCCAATGAATCTTTTTTTTGTTGTACGAGAACGTATCACTATTAATTTTCCTGTGTGACATAAAGGACAAATTACCAGACCGTTTGATGGTGAATTAGTTCCAAGTATTACATACTTCTTTTTTCTTGAAGACCATGAAAGATATCCTTTATCATCATAATATTGATCAATTTCTTTTTTTAGTGAGTTAATTTTTCCTTTTGTAAGTTTCACATAGTTTCTTGTAATCCTCGATTTAGTTTTGATAATCTGAATCTGGTTTGAAATGCTCTGTTGCATTAAGTTCGTATCTAATTCTCGTAATTGAATCGTCATGAAGAATTTTTATAGGGAATTTGGTCAGCGAAATTTATGGAAAAAGTTTGTGTTATAGGTGCTGGCAGTACAAAATATGGAAAATTAGAAGATAGTATTGCAGATCTTGCTATTCAGGCATCTGTAGGAGCAATTGACGATGCAGGAATAGAACCAAAAGAAATCAAGGCTGGTTACATCTCAAATGTATTTGGTGTTGCCGACAAACAAGTTCACATAGGACCGGTCATAATGAGTAATTTAGGCATACCAGAAGTTCCATCTTTGTCAATAGAATCTGCTTGTGGTAGTGGTTCTGTTGCATTTAGAGAAGCATATGCAAATGTTGCAGCTGGATTTTACGATGCAGTTTTAGTTACTGGTGTTGAAAAAGTAAATCATAAGGGTACAGAATGGAATACAACTTACTTTTCATATTGTTCTGATTTTTTTTATGAAGGAGGATCTGGCGCATCGTTTCCTGGACTTTTTGCGTCAATGGCACGAGCTTATCTTGCTGAATTCAAAGCAACTGAAGAAGATCTAGCTCTAGTTGCTGTCAAAAACCATGATAATGGCCTACTAAATCCTAAAGCACATCTACAAAGAAAAATTTCTGTAGAGGATGTAATGAATTCTCCAGTTGTTGCGAGTCCGTTAAAGTTGTATGATTGTTGTCCTTTTTCGGATGGAGCAAGTTCAGTAATTATTTGCAGTGAAAATTTTGCAAAAGATCATACTAAAGATTACATTGATGTTATTGGCTCAGGTAGGGGTGGTTCCCCTGCTGCACTGCAAGGCCGTGATCATCTGACAACGATACCAAGCACAAAGATTGCAGCAGAGGCTGCATACAAAATGGCTAACATAACACCAAAAGATGTGGATTTTGCGGAAGTACACGATTGTTTTACTATTGCAGAAATCATAGACTCGGAAGATTTAGGATTTTTTGAAAAAGGGAAAGGAGTGGATGGTGTACGTGAAGGTTTAACAAAAAGAAATGGTGACATACCAATTAATCCATCAGGCGGCTTAAAGTCTAAAGGACACCCTATAGGTGCAACAGGTGTAGGTCAGGTAGTAGAGACCTTTGAACAGCTTATGGGAAAAGCTGGAGAAAGAACTGTTAAAGACGCCAATATTGGTCTGACACATAATTTTGGAGCAACTGGTGCAAGTTGCGCTGTTCATATCTTCAGAAGAGCATAATCAAATTGTCAGCCAAGCAGGAATTCATAAACACCGCGAAATCAGGCAAAGTTCTCGCACGTAAATGCACCAAATGTGGTTTCTTACATCTAGTTACAGTCTATTTTTGTCAAAATTGTGGGAACAAAGGATTTGATGATTTTACGATTGAAGGGAAGGGTTCCATCGTAACATATACCATAATTACCGTACCTCCAACAGGATGGGAAAAATATACCCCTTATGCATGGGTCGTAATGAAACTTGATGAAGCAGATTTACGTGTTTCTGGATTTATGGAAAAGATTGCATTACCTACTGATCTTCCAATAGGTACAAGTGCGAAAGTCGCTGGATATGATGAACGTGGATTAATAATAGAAAAACTGTGAATCAAATTTACTGAACTGATTAAAAAAATCAAAAAACATCTTTTATAATTTGAACAAAAAATTACTCGTTATTGGTAGATATTGTTTGCAGTAAATGTGGCACCAAAATAGTTAATATGAAAATGTTAAAGCCTGTAAAGGACGTGATGAAATCTTATAACAACAAGTGTCCGTCATGTGGACAGACTCTTTCTACATCTGAATTTACACTTGATATTCAGAAAAACTGACGGCAGCTTTTCTAAATGGATCAAAATAATACAAAACTGATCAAATTTTATCATTAAATGTCTAGTCATAAATTTTAAGTACCCATCATCATTTAGATTTGGATATGGAACGAGGCGAGGAAGTACTAGCGGAGCCTTTACGCGGAAATATTTTACAATCTACATCAAGGCGTGTAAGAATGATCTTTTCTGTTATGGCAAGTCCAAATAGAATAGATATACTACGTATTTTGAATTCAAAAGGACCTTTAACCTATTCAGAATTAAAGTCCTTAGCGGGTTTTAAGTCAAAAAAAGAGAGTGGAAAATTCGCATATCATCTAAGAAAACTACTAAGGCAGTCTCTGGTAGCACTAAACAAGTCTGAAAGGAGGTATACGATCACAAATCTAGGAAAACTTGTTCTAAGTCTTGCAAGGCAGATCGAAGAGAGATCTATAATTGAAAGTGGAAAGATGTATGTGCGAACCTCACATGAATCAATTGAGGAGTTTAACTCTCAAAAAATAATTCAATCCCTTGTCCGAGAGGGTAGTCTTCCATTAGAACTTGCCCAAAAGATTACCGAGGAAGTAGAAAATCGCATATACAAGTACCAAACCACTTATCTGACCGGATCTTTGATACGCGAAATGGTCAATTCTGTCCTATTAGAACATGGCCATGAGGAATATAGGCATAAATTGGCCAGACTTGGCCTCCCTGTCTACGATGTTCACGAGATGATTACGAACGTCGATATGACTGATAGTGGTGTAGAAGGAATTCTAACCAAGGCGGGTCAGACCATAATTGGCGAGCACCTTGTTTTAAATACTCTCCCGAAAGATATAGCAGATTTCTATCTTTCAGGTGATATTCACATAACAAATCCGGGAACATGGTCTCTTTTGGTCGATACGATGTTTGTAGACCTGAAAGAGCTGATTGAAGATGGAGTAAATTTACGTGGAAAGTTATTAGGAATAACAAGAATATCTTCTGTAAAGACCCTGGATAATCTTACTTCCGCGATATCATTGATAACATCTTTGCTATCAAAAGAGGCCTCCCAAGAGGTAATTATTGATGGGTTAGTACCACTTTTACAAAAATATTCAAAAAATCTGTCAGATTTAGAAGAAAAACTGGTCAATGCTTTCGGAACTGCTATCATATCAAGGCACGGTAAAAGCTCCACTTTAGTTTCATTCAGAATTCCTATTGCAAGTGATCAAAAAACAGTAAAAGCTGTTCTTTCAGCGTACAAAAAATATACCAAATCAACACCTATCCCACAAATTGGACTTGTAATTGACTATGAAAAGGGCAAAGTCAGTGATTTCTCTGAGATCCTTTCAGAAATAATTGCGCTGGGAGGAGTAATCATCTTTTCCAAGGGAATTAGATCTAATAATGGATTACGTCGTTCTGAGAAAGAGGCTACTAGTTCCTCCTCAATAAAATTACAGTCACTATCAATAAATCTTCCAAGACTAGCATTTGAGTCAAACAAGGATGAGACATACTTTAGAGCACGACTAGCACTTTTGATGAAACCAGCACTGGCTGCTATGTCCCTTAGAAGAAAAGACGTATCTGATCTCACTAGACGTGGATTGAGTCCAATTCTTGCCGGCAATACTCAGTTTATGCAAAAAAAATCTATTGCACTTGTTGTTAATCTTGTAGGATTAAAGGAAGCGGTATATGCCATTCTTGGACATAAAGAAAATAAGGAAGGAAAGGAGATTCTCTTCAAAGTATTAGAGACAGCTGTAGAGGTCGCAGCTAAAAAGGGAAAGGAGCTTGGAGATCCTGTTACAATAACTATGATAGAAAGTGATGCTACATCAAGATTTGCCTCTTTGGATGGTGAAAAATATGGCAAAATGTCTGTCCTTCGGTCTATCAAAGGTGAATCTTACTCACAAGGATTAGTATTTGATGCCCATGAGATCGAAGAAATGAATTCTAAAAGTGAAAAGATTGTTGAATGCAACAAGATGACTAAGATATTAAATGGTGGACTTTTGGTTCAACTAAAGATGCCAGATGGATCAAATCCCTTACAAATAAAGAATACTATAGAAAAGGCTTCTGATATTTTCGACTCCTTTAAACCAATTAAAAAAATTTCTATTTGTGGTAACTGTGGGCTAAAGGATGAAAAACTCCAAGAAAAGTGCCCATCCTGTAAATCTCCTTACATAATAACCTAGTTTCGTTATTAATTTACGATTTCCATCAATTAAAATAATAAAATTAATAATACAAAAATTTTATTTTTCTGTAGTTAGTAAGCTTGTTATTTAATTTTTATTGATAATGAAACAACTAATGTTGATAATGATCTAGTCAACCAAATTGAATCGAAGTCTAATGTTAGAGAATTTTTTTTCATCTGAAACTTTATTATCCTAATGCATCTTACAATTTTGGGGAGAGGCATATGAGCGATTTTTCACAAATAGAGAGTTCTATCATTGATGTTAGAAAGCGTGATGGAAGGATCACAAATTTTAAAAAAGATAAAATTTCAAATGCTGTATTTAAGGCATTAGAGGCAACTGGCAAAATTGATCGTGAAATTGCTGATGAATTAGCTAGCGCTGTAGTTTCTAAGCTCGTGGAACAAGGATTTTCGGCATCAAATCCACCAAGTGTAGAAGATATCCAAGATATGGTTGAATCAACTCTCATAGACAAGGGATATGGTGACATAGCTAAAGCATACATCCTGTATAGACACGAACGAAGAAAGCTACGTGATGCAAAAATGAAGGTTCTTAATACAAAGTCGCTTGATGACGTAGCAAAAAAATTTGATCTGAATAGCCTTAGGATTTTGGCCTCAAGATACTTGATGCGTGATTCCAAAGGTTCGATTATTGAAAGCCCAAGTGAAATGTTCGAGAGAGTAGCAATTTTGGTGGCCCTTGCTGATCTTCTAAGAGATAATACTGTTTTTGAACGAGATGGCCATATTTCACAAGACATAGAAGAGGCTAGGAAATATTTTGATAAACTAGATGATTTTAATTACAAGTTCAAAATAGGCAGTTACTATCTCAATAAGTGGCATTTTAGATCACTCATTAACCAATACCTTAATCTTGCAAATCAAGGCCAGATGAAGGTAGGCTTTAAGCAATTTCTAACTATGCTAGCAGCAAAGGAATTCGATGGTTATGCAGAAAGAATCTCAGAATATCTTAATTTAATGACCTCGCAAGACTTTCTTCCTAACTCTCCTACTATGATGAATGCTGGTGGAAGATTAGGCCAACTTTCTGCATGTTTTGTACTTGATATGCCTGACGATATGGGGAGCATAATGAAGTCATCCTCTGATGCAGCCTTGATTTTCAAGTCAGGAGGTGGAGTTGGAATAAACTATTCTACTTTAAGACCGGAAGGAGAAATGGTTGGCTCCACGTCAGGAGTAGCATCAGGCCCTGTTTCATTTATGAACATAATAAACACTGTAACCGAGGTTGTCAAACAAGGAGGTAAACGTAGAGGAGCAAATATGGGAATAATGGAAGTATGGCACCCTGACATAGAGAAATTTATCACAGCAAAGACAGAACCAGGAGTGCTAGAAAACTTTAACGTAAGTGTAGGTATTTGGGAAGATTTCTGGAACCATCTAGTTAATTCAGAAGATGGAAAATACATCTTACGTGATCCACGTGACAGATCTGCTAGACGTGAAGTAAGTGCACACCAGTTAATTGATCTAATTGCTCTTTCTGCTTGGAAAAGTGCGGAGCCTGGTCTAATCTTCTTTGATCTTATCAACAAATACAATGTGTTTGCAAAAGCACGTGGCGAACCTTTACGTGCTACAAATCCTTGTGGAGAACAGAGTCTATACCCATATGAATCGTGTAATCTTGGTTCAATTAATCTTGCAAATCTTGTTAAAAGACAAGCTGATGGACAATACGAATTTGATTGGCAAAGATATGAGGAAGTAATTCGAAAGACCACAAGATTTTTGGATGATATCATAGATATGAACACTTATCCAATTTCTGAGATAGACAAAGCTTCTAGAGATTCACGTAGAATAGGACTTGGAGTTATGGGCGTAGCTGATTTACTCTACAAACTTAGAATTCCATACAATTCAAAAGAAGGATATGAATTTCAATCCAAGCTAGCAGAAGCACTGACGTATTACTCTATGGAAGAAAGCACTGCTCTGGCAAAAACTAGAGGTGAATTTCCACTAAATCCTAAGACAGAATATCCAGAGAAAAAGATTCCTATAGCTGGATATTATGAAACACCAAAGGACGAACACTACTACGATTGGGATGCATTAATCTCAAAGATCCAAAAATACGGCATTAGAAATGTACTAACGACTACTATTGCTCCAACAGGAACTCTTTCTATGATTGCTGATTGTTCAAACGGAATGGAACCAACGTTTGCACTTGTTTTTGAAAAGAGAGTAACAGTTGGTAGATTCTTCTATACTAACAAAATATTTGAATCCGTTTTGAAAGAATATGGTTTGTATAATGATGAGATTCTAAGAAAGATTGCTGATAACTATGGCTCACTAAAAGGCATGCCAGAAATTCCAGAGTGGATGCAGAAGATATTTGTCACTGCTATGGATATCCATTGGTCTGATCATCTGATGGCGCAAGCTGTATGGCAGAAATGGATTGGAAATGCAATAGCAAAAACAATCAACATGCCGCATGACGTGACACCTGATGATGTAAAAGCATCATATCTATTAGCACATGAACTTGGTCTCAAAGGAATTACTGTATACAGAGATGGTTCGCGTCATAAACAAGTTTTGCATATGATAAGTGAGAATGCAGAAAAAACTTTCCAGGTAACTCCTAACACATTTGTAACTGATTACATTACTAAGAATATTACAAACTCATACGTAATGAGTCAAATTAAGAATGCATTAAGATTGAAAATTCCAGAAATAATACAAACACAAGGTCAAGCACCAACAGAAAAGGAATTAGAAGAGAGACTGTGTCCTAGCTGTAAAAGTGACTTAGTCTTTGCAGAAGGTTGCAGTACTTGTATAGAATGTGGGTATAGCGGTTGTACTGGCGCTTAGTTCTATCATAACTTTTTTAGCCTCAATCATAAGTGCAAATCCTATTGAATGCTAGAATAGTAAGTGGTGTAATTGCAGCAGGCGTGATTGCAGTAATCATTGTAGCATTTTTTTCACAAGATAGTTTGCAACCTCAACCAACTATACAACACGATGAAAAACTTGGTCTTGTTGTACTTAGTCCAACTAAAATAACAACACTTCCCGAGCTAAAGCAAGCGTATGAACAAGCAGCGTCTACAGGAATTGGCAGAAGCAATGTCTATCTTTTCTGGAATTTATTGGAACCCGAACAAGGTCAATACAATTGGGAACATTCTGATGTTTTAATGAGTATGAATAAACAAAACGACCTCAAAGTCACGTTATTCTTTTCAATAATAAATAGTAGAACGCTAGGACCATTTCCAGAATGGATAGGAAAATCTAGTTTTGATAATCTAGAAGAAAAAACAATCACTGTACTCGATAACATCCTGTCAAGGTACGACATTATAGATTACGTGATAATTGGCGGAGAAGTTGATGCATATTTTCGTGAAAACGAATATGATGTTCAAAAGTATAATAAATTTTTTACAAATGTATACGATGTTCTAAAGGAAAAATATAGTAATGTAAAATTTGGAAACTCATTTTCACTTCATGGTATAATACATAACAGTCCAGAGGATTTGAGTACGACTCTTGATTTAGGAGATTTTGTAGGTTTTACATATTTTCCAGTCGATAGATTAAATGATATTGTTGATACACCTATTGATGCTGCTAGAAATCTTGAAAAGATCATTGACCTAGCAGATGGAAAAAAAGTAGCTATTATGGAAATTAGTTGGAGTACGGCGGAATCAGTTGGTGGAAGCGAAGAAGGACAGGTAGAATTTATGAAATTAGCATACGATTTCTATAGGGATAATGAATCTGATTTTGAATTCTTTACTTGGTTTAGACAATATGACAGACCTGAGGGAAGCTGTATTGATGATCTAAACAAAGAACTAGGTCAAGTCACCTTGGGAGGAAATGAGTTTGTATTACAACGCGTTGCAGATTACATATGTAACTCAGGATTAATTGATACTGATGGAAACCCAAAGGTTGGTTGGGAAGAAATGAAAAAACAAATACAGTTTGGTTCTTCATAATATTTCAAAACTTTTCTCATTTTATCAAAAATGCGGTCGCCGGGATTCGAACCCGGGTAACGGGCTTGGAAGGCCAGTGTACTAACCAAACTATACTACGACCGCTAAAGAATGCAAACTCCAGTACCTACTTAAAAATTGTTTTTTCATATTCATACAACACACGACTTACTATGATGTGAGCATCAAGAGAAATATTATCTACTCTAAGTAGTTTGTTCACTCTATTCAAGACGTTGTTAGAAAAATGTCCTTTTGCGAATCCTCCAACTACCAAACAAGATTCATTTCCAATATTTTGTGCAATATCAGAATATGAACTTGGTAATCCATCAATAGAAAGACCTACCACTTTTGAAGGAGATATTTTGTCAATTAAACTATTGAAGGTCATATCTTTGATTTCTAGAAGAGTGATTCCATCAGATACAATTTTTCCCTCTAAATATAATTTCTCAATTAAACCTGCGAACCTATGATAGGATTTTGGAAGTCGTACATTTTCTCCAACAAAGATTACCTTGTTATCTATTGTATGAACATATACAGCTAATTTTCGATTAAAATAGGAAGGAATTGAACATGCTTCAAGTAAAGAAAAATGAATGAGATCAGGCCTTCCTCGTTTTGATTCGTTTTCAATTCCTTTCATAGCTGCATAGTGAAATGAAATATCTAAAAGAATCTCAGATGGCTTCTTACCTATTCTTTTGCTATGTGATACTATAGAGTTATGGTTATGAAGTTCAGTTGGAACTAGTTCCAATGCAGATTCTGCAAAGACAAGTGAGAGCAAGATCGTATTTTAAGGAGATTCAATATTTAACTAGAATGAAGCCAGCAATTAGACTAATCGCAATAGAAAGGATGGAAATACTTATCGAAAATGCTTTATCTAATGCAAAATCGAATCCTGTACTTGCTCAAAGGCAGGCGACACTTGCAAAAAAGATTAGCACAAAATATCGAATTCGAATGCCGTATCATCATAGAATGAACTTTTGTAAAAAATGCAAGAAATTTATCACACCAGGAGTCAATGCAAGATTCCGACTAGGAAGATCTTCTGTCAAAGCAATTCGTATAACTTGCGGATTTTGTAACCATACTTACCGCAAAATAATACCTAAATGATTTATAAGACGACTAACAATGTTCACTTTTCATGGCAAAAGTATACGATATACCAGCAGATATTTTGATTGATAAGCTATCAAATATTCTAAAAGACGAGGGAGTCTCTGCACCAACATGGGCTGCTTATGTAAAAACAGGTTCTCATAAAGATAAACCTCCACAAAAAAGTGATTGGTGGCATACAAGATGTGCATCTATTTTAAGAAAAATATATCTTCGCGGCCCAATTAGTATTGATGATTTACGTCTGAAATATGGTGGTGGTAAAGCTGTTGGATACGGAGCTCGAAATCACCGGCTTGCAGGCGGCGCTATTATTAGGACTGCTGTTCACAGTTTGGAAAAATTAGGTTATGTTGAAAAAGTAGAAGGAAAGGGAAGAGTCATTTCTAGTCAAGGAATGAAAAAGTTAGATGTACTATCAACCCAAATTCTAAAGGAACTTATTGTAAAAGAACCTCAATTGAAAAAATATTCTTAGTGATTGTATGAGCAATCCAAACCCTGATGAAAATAGGGAAGAACAGGAGGCTGAAATTGTTGCAAGGAAGGAACAAGCATTACGAGTCTTACTCTCACCTGAGGCAAGACTAAGACTAAATAATGTAAAGTTGGTTAAACCAGAAATCGCAATGAGTGTTGAAAATTATATTATTAACATGGCATCACAGGGTAAGTTTAATTCACAATTATCAGATGATCAACTAAAACAAATCTTGCAGTCGTTGCAGAAACCAAAACATGAATTCAAAATCAATCGTCTTTAGATCGAGAAAATATAATTAAGGGAAACAAGTCGAGACTGATCGTGAAAGCCGTAGTTTATGAGGAATATGCTCCGGATGATGATTATAAGAAAATTTTAAAAGTGAAAGATATTGATGAACCAAAACCAAAACCTAATGAAGTAGTTTTTACAATTAAGGCTGCATCTCTAAATTATAATGATATTTGGGGGATGAGGGGTAATCCTATTCCTGTCACACTACCACACGTTTCTGGTTCTGATGCAGCAGGAGATGTAATTGCTGTCGGTGATGAAGTGAGGACTGTAAAAGTTGGTGATAAAGTTGTGTCTCATTCTAACATGTCATGTAGAGTTTGTGATGCATGTACAGACGGTCGTGAATTTGATTGTCTAAGACGAACCATCTGGGGATTCCAGACAGGTCCTAACTGGGGAGCCTTTTCAGAAGTTTCTCATCTACCAGAAGTAAATGTTGTAAAAATTCCACAAAATGTAAGCTATGATGAAGCTGCTGCAGCTTCCATGACTCTTCTTACGTCTTGGCATATGCTGGTAGGTAGAGCAAAGATTAGACCAGGTCAAACTGTTTTGATTATGGGAGGCGGTTCTGGTGTTGGTAGTTTTGGTATTCAGATAGCAAAACTTTACAATTGTACTGTAATTGCAACAGCAAGTCCAGATAAGCTAGAAAAACTAAAGCAACTTGGTGCTGACTATGCAGTAGACCATAGAAAGGAAGATTGGCATAAAGAAGTAAGAGGTATCACAAAAGAAATAGCAAAATCTACTGGCAGTTCACCTGGAATAGATGTTTCTTTCGATCATATAGGACAAAGTCATTGGAATAAACAGCTCACATTGCTAAAGTTTGGTGCAACATTAGTATCGTGTGGTGCTACCACAGGTTATGACGCTAAAACTGATCTACGACATGTCTTCTTCAAAGGAACAAATATTCTTGGCTCAACCCAGGGAACAAGGGCTGAACTTGAACAGGGATTTTATTGGATGGGACGAGGAAAGATAAAGGCTACAATAGATTCAGTCCACTCTTTTGAAAATGCAGCAGAAGCCCATACCAAGATGTTGACTGGTAAAGGACTGTTTGGCAAAATCTTATTGAAACCAGAAGTATAGGCTACGTATGGCAAGGCTTCTTCGCAGCCTAATTTTTGTTCCAGGAAATAATTTCCGATTTTTAGGGAAAGCAAAATCATTAAAAGCAGACATTATATGTTTTGATCTAGAAGATTCAGTACCAGATGAAGAGAAAGAAACTGCACGAAAACTTGTCAGAGAGGCTCTAAAGAATAGACTACAATATACATCAGAAGTTTATGTCAGGACGAATTCACCTACATCCGGCATGATATCTCAAGACTTGGAGAAAATAGTTTGGAAGGGAATTGATGGTATTGTAATTCCAAAAGTTAACAACATTAAGGAATTAAAAAAAATTGAAAAAAAACTTGAAAGTTTAGAGAAAAAACGGAAGTTAAGGCCAATTGAATTAATGCCTTCGATTGAATCAGCAGAAGGTGCTGTAAATGCTTACAGCATAGCTTCTCATAGTAAACGAGTTTCAGCTTTGATTTTTGGTATCTTCGACTTGTTAAATGACATGAGTATTGAATATAGCAAACAACCAGAGGGGGCTAAATACACGAGAGCAAAGATACCCGTAGATGCTAGAGCAGCAGGCATCTATGCGATAGATGCTATTTGGCAAGATCTCAAAGACAAAAAAGGTCTAAGAGAAGATTGTATTATTGGAAAAAGTTTAGGTTATAGCGGAAAATGTCTAATTCACCCAGATCAACTTTCTATAGCCCACCATATTTTTCATCCAAACAAAACAGAAATCCAGTGGGCAGAGAAAGTATGCAAAACATATCTAAAATCTGTCAAAAAAGGGAAAGGTGCTACAGTAGCAGATGGAAAGATGATCGATGAAGTTCATTTCAAAAGAGCTAAATCATTATTAAAATTAACCAAAAGTTAGAAAGGAATTAGGAATCTAAATAAAAAAAGCAATTGAACTAGTATTGCAGCATTTATTCCAAATTACATTTGATACGAACTGTTAACGAATCTTGATTTGGATATAATTTTGATATTTAGTTATAACCCAAAAATATTGATGAGTGTAGGATAATAGATTGCTCAAGACTCGATATAATGGAACTATTCGATTGGTTACTCAACCTGATCATGCAGCAGTATCTGGTTACATGGCAGCACATTGGGGCAACGAAGAGTTTTCCAAATTGGGTTATTTTGATGATTCGTCAGAACCTGAACAGTTAGCGGCAGAAACAATTTTTGGT
>JAEHKU010000009.1 GCA_016838825.1 Nitrosopumilales archaeon
TTCCATAACTTTTTTTAAAGTCATCTAAAAGTTGTTTTTTTTGCTCTTTTGGATTTTCGATAAACTCCCGTTGATATGAAGTAGTTTTTTGTTTGCAAGCATCATTCTCAAAGTTGGTATCAACATATTTAGAAAATATTTGTTGCAGATTTTCACTTTCACCGATGTAAATAACATCCTTATTTTTATCGTAAAAAACATACACTGCAGGCTTGGCTTTAACAAATCTAGAACTTTGAATCCACAAATGAACTCTATCTTCAAGAAGTAACACGCCTGATTCATCTCTAGACAAGTTTGCAACCATATTTAATTGATAAAATTTCTTTTTGTCAGTACTGGTCCGTCTTCAATTTTATTTCTAAATGATATCAATCTCCGCAAAGCCTCAAAATTAGCCAAAACTGCCACAATAACTAACAAGATGGGGATTTGATTAGTTAATGCGCCTATTGTTATTAACAACAACCTCAAATCCCTGCCAATTCTAAATTTAGATTGTTTTGTCACGTCTCCATTCCTAAAAATAGAATCATACTTGTCACCTGTGTAACTATTAAGGAAGCTTCCAATGAGGGCTACAAATCCTATTATCCATATCAGACTGTCTCCATTGATGCTCCAGTGTCCATATGTCAAGCCCAAAATTATAGCCGCATCTGCATATCTATCCAAAACGGAATCAAGCCAAGATCCATACTTTGTCTGTCTTAGCTTTAATCGTGCTACCTCTCCATCACAACCATCGATGATCGAATGAATATGAACTAAAATTCCTCCCAAAATGAGATAGAAATACTCGCCAAGAAAGAACAGGGACGCACCTGCAAGCCCGATTGTAAAACTCAGTACTGAAATCTGGTTTGGTGTTATGCCAGTATTTAGTAAAGCCTTTGAGATCCTCAGTGATATTGGTCTGTTTAGTATCTTAGATACAGGACCGTCTGTATCTTTTTTTAATCTGTAGCAGAGGAGTTGTTCTGCATTTTTTCGATCAGTATCATCGTCTATGTCTATCCAGAAATTGTCCTCAAGTGGTAAGCATTTCATCTTATTGCGTCTTGCTAGGATTTTGATACCACCCGAAAGACCCTCGTCTCCTTCGGCAATGCTTTCTTCTAGTGCTTCAAAAATTATAGGATTGCATATGAAGATGCCAGTGTCAATACAGTCATAATTTGTCAGGTCCTTTCCAATTGTTTTAATTCTGTGATCTAGGGTCAGGACCTTTGTTGCATCTTCCAGATTCAGATATTGTTTAGGATTTTTATCAACACAAAGGATGCACTCATCCTTTGCAATCTTTGTCTCCAAAAGTCGGTCTAGTATTCGATGGTCATAGTTGTGGTCTGCCATCAAAAGAACAAAAGGTTCTTTAAAATAATTTTTGGCTGTGAGAACCGAAACTCCATTGCCTCTCTTCCATTGATCGTTTTGAACGTATTCGATTTTTACACCATATTTTTTTCCATCTAACAAATGGTTTTTGATTTTGTCACCGTTATATCCTATTACGATACAGAATTTGGTAATTCCTGATTTCTTTGCAGTTAAGATAACTCTTTCAATGAGACATAAGCCGAGAACTAAAACAAGTGGTTTGGTATCACCGACTGGTCTAAGTCTTGTTCCCTCACCTGCCGCTAGTATTAAAGCTCTAAACTTAACTCACCTCAACAGATACTATATTCTCAGAAAGATTCCTGTGCGTTAATTAAAAATTTTAATTCCGCCATTAACTATATTGAATTTTGATTGATAATTTATAATTTCCTTTGTGAAAAATTATAAAATATGTTACAAAAGAGTTTTTTATTTTTAATTTTTATATTCTTACACGATATTAAGATATAGAAGAATTGACGTAGAAACAGTCATTAAGACAGGAAATCCATTTTTTAATTGAGATTTTATAATATGAGGGAAGAAATTGCGATTAGTGAAATCAAGGCTCACGAACACTTTTCAAAAATTGCCTCAAAGTATAGAAGATTAAGAACAACTGACTTAGAACCCATACTACGCATAAAAAACCAACTAAATGGAAAATCAAGAATCAATATGGCTGATGTTGGTTGTGGTGATGGAAGATATTCACTGGAACTTCTAAGATGTTTAGGAGATAAATGCTATCTTCACTGCATTGATTCCAACGAAGATATGCTCAGGTATTTGAAAGATTATTTGACAGAACAGAATACAATGAATTTTTGTGTTAGACCTGGTGATGCCAACAAATTGCCTATGGAGAGTGATTCAATGGATTGTATTGTAACGTTTAATGCCATACATCATTTTGACATTCAAAAGTTCTTAGAAGAGTCATTAAGAGCACTCAAAGATGAAGGCCATCTGTTTATTTACACACGATTAAGAAATCAAAATTCTAGAACCATCTGGGGAAAATATTTTCCATTATTTACTGATATGGAAAAACGCCTGTATGAACTTGATGAATTAAAACATCATATTCAAGAAGCAGACATGAAGATTCATTCCACCAAGGTATTTGGGTATAATAGAATCTCTAGCCTTAGTAACCTTCTAGATAGAGCATGGAATAATCACTATTCCACCTTTACTTTGTACAGCAGAGATTCCTTTGAAGAGTCATTGCAAGTATTCCAGCAAAACATTAGGAATAACTTTGATAATTTAGAAGAAATCAAATGGCAAGATGAAAACATCCTGCTAGAAATTAGAAAATAGATCTACACCTTTAGGAAATTTTTGATGCCTTTGCTTCTGTTTCTAATTGTAACTTCAGTTATGTTAGCAGCTTGGGCAATTTCTTTCTGCGAGCGATCCTCCTTCATTTTAACACAAGAAAGATAGAGTGCAGTTCCTGCCAGTGACATAGGATTTTTTCCAGCAACATAATCATTTTGTTTAGCCTTTCTTAGAATTTCTATCGCATAGCGTTTCGTTTTTTCAGAAATTTCAAGTTTGCTGGCTATTCTAGAAATACATTGCACTGAATCTACTACTGGCATCTTCAAGTTCAGTTCTTTTACAAGCAGTCTGTAACATCTGGCAATTTCTTTTCTTTTAATGTTGGTGTTTTCTGCAATATCTTTGAGAGTTCTGGGGGTCTCAGAGTCACGGCATGCTGCGTATAACGTTGCTCCCATTAATGCAGCAATTGATCTTCCTCTTACCAGTCCATTTTCTATGGCTTTTCTGTAAATGTATGCTGATTTTTCTACTATAGCATTAGATATTCCAAGTTTATCTTTCATTCTGTCAAGGTCACTAAATGCTTCCCTAAAGTTTCTGTCGGTGGATTGATTAAACTGAATTCTATTATTCGATATTCTCAGACGCTTGAGAGTGCTTTTCATATTATATGTTAGAGGTTTTCCTGCAGCGTCTTTATTTGCAGGATTGATTATTGTAGAAAGTCCCATGTCATGTCTTCTAAGGGATGTGCCATCTCCTGTTCTAGCCTTATTGGGTTTACCATCTCCTACAAAGGAACGCCATTCGGGTTCGGTAGTTTCTAACCGCTCAGATATAACAAAACCGCATTTTTTACAAATCGTCTCACCAGTCTCAGTATCAGATATTATAGTACTGTTACCACAGCGTTGACATTTTTCTTTGTTGGTTATGATTCCTCTTAACATTGGCTGTCACACACAAAATAATTCAATATCATGATACTTCTTCATTTTCATTACGTTACCAAATTATATAACTTTGGAATACGAAGATCAAAGAAAAGTTTAACTAAACCTATTAGTTCTGGGCCCATTACGATGATAGTTAAAATCCTCTGAGTCCTTTTGGCCTACAAACTTCTGGATGTTGTTTCAACCATGAGATTTTTTCAACTATCATATGTTTTTCTTCGGGAAATGTCCCTCCAATAGTATAAGCATTTGAGCCGTGATTTGCTCTAAAAATAATCTGATCTTTAACTTCTATCTTGCTTACAAGGTCTTCAAGTTCATTTAATGCCTCGGAGTCACTAATTGGAATAAACGGTTCCTTGAATTTTGTGAAAAATTCATTCCTTATTCCATCCTCTAAGTATAACGTTAGCACTGCAACATAGTGAGGTGAAGTTGCATTTATCAAATCAGCTGTTCCCTGTATATGCTGTTTAGTGTATGTTTTTCCTCCCAAACCCAAGATTACCATGCATGACAGAATGAAACCAGCATCTTTTGCTTTTAGACAAGCACGGGTTATTGTTTGGGAAGTAGCCCCTTTAGTAACTTTTTTCAAAATAATATCAGATCCACTCTCTATCCCCAAATACAACATCTTGAGACCAGCTTCATTCATTTTTTTCAGCTCTTCAGGAGTTTTCTTGAGTAGATTCATAGGCATTGCATAACAAGAAACCTTTTCTAACTTTGGAAAATTTTTGTATAGATACTTGACAATCTGAATCATATACTCAGTTGAAAGGTTAAGTGCATCTCCATCTGCTAGAAAAATTTTTTTTGTGTCAGGCAGCTGCTTTACCATAGTATCAATCTCAAATTTGACTTCTTCCCAAGACCTCTCAGTGTATTCTTTGTTTCTGTACATATTACAGAAAGAACATTCATTGAACGAACAACCAAGTGTGACTTGAAATATGAGAGATTTTGCCTCGGAAGGCGGTCTGTAAAGAGGATATTCGTAATTTAACATCATCAATTTTCATAAAGCTGGATCTAATTTATCGTTTATCGGTCATAGTTAGCTAGTATCCCTATCACGAATACTTTATTCGTAAAAAAGGTCAGTTTAGACAATCTTTTGCAGATTTACTTTACATTCAGCTGGCAGACAACCACAATCAGCACATTTGACATGTACCATGCTTCATCTCACGTTTCATTACCCAGTACATTATTGGATATGATGCCATAAAGCCGAATGGTAGCATTATTCCCAGTCCTATCCAGAACATAGCATCTAACAATGATGCAGCCATAAACCCAGGAATCAAAAATGCGATAGTGTTTTCTGCAGTCTCCATTGCTGAGATACTTGCAGTATCTCCAGATATTGCAACTTTTACTGCTTGTTTGAAGGTCATTTTTTTCAGCAAGGGTACCATAGTAAAAGAGTAACCTGTTACAAATGCTAATCCTACTGCTAAAATGATAGTTGAAATAGTTTCCCAACCTAGTATAGAACCAATTATCATACCTGATACTTCGCCAACATTACAGCCCAGCAAGCATCTTAGAGTACACTTTAGAGTTTCTTTATGCAAACTCATCTTACTGTGTTCCATAGAACAATTCCTGTCTGTTCGCATATATAGATATGAGTTTACATTATTTAGAGTTGACAACAGAATCCCCCCGAGATTTGGTTCCGAGATTTTTCGATGAGACAGCTCTAACCTATGATAAAATTATACGATGGACTACTTTTGGGAAGGACAAGTATTGGAAAGATGAAATTGTCAAAAAAATACCCCCAAGCGATTCAATACTAGATCTTGCTTGTGGAACTGGGATTCTAACTAGGAAAATCGCTCAAAAATTTCCTAATGCAAAAATAATTGGCATTGATGTATCAAAAAGTTATCTTGAAGTAGCAAAGATAAAATCAAAATTAGAACAAAATATATCATTTGTTAGACAAGACGCCGAAAAATTAAATCTGAACTCCAAATTCGATTGTATTACTTCATCATATATTTCGAAATATTGCAGCCCAAAAGTTTTGATAGAATCCTGTTTGAAACATCTCAAACCGGGTGCCAAAATAATCTTACACGATTTTCTCTATCCTACTACCGAAGTTGCACTAAAATTTTGGAATCTGCACTTTAAGGTGTTGAATATTGTAGGATATTTCTTGCCAAAATGGAGGGAAGTTTTCATTGAGCTTCCAAAATTAATAAGATCATCCAACTGGCTTGACGAATATGAACGGGAAATGAAAAAGAATGGTTTAACGGTAGAAATACAATATTTGACATGGAAGTCATCAGCTATTCTTACAGGAACTAAGATAATCTAATCTTATTTCTTCTGAAATTTCAAACCATGAAGAACCATTATTGATAATTTCGTAACTTCGTTTCACGGTCTTTCCGTTATTATCTTGAGATAGCGAAGTTATTTTTCGGTCTGCTTTTATTTTATTTTTAGTAAGAATAGTTCCAATTCCATCCTTTTTTCTCAATAATTGTGATAAGATGGGAGGAGGAAGGACACTTGAATCAAAAGTTACTACTGCACGAATTATCGGTAACTCATTTGCAGTTATTGTTATTTTTCTTGAAAATTTTGTTCCTGAAGTTGAATTCTGCTCGATTATATCCAAATATACAGGACACTTTAGAATCTCTTCGAGAGTATCTTTTACTTGTCCAACCGGTGCATCAAGTAGACTCTGTACGATTGGGTCGAGGGTTGTCATGTAATTACATTATAGTTTATTCAATTAAAGATGTCTTATCATGAAAAAGAAAATAGTTCCAATTATTACGCCTAAGCTCACAAGCTTTAGAACAACTTCTTTTTTGTAAATTAGAGCATGATCAGCAGATTTTCTTCTAAGCTCCTTGTACATTTTTGACGATTTTATTAGCACGTAACTTAAGATAGCAGCAACTCCCGCAAGTACCAGAGATTCCATGGATATTGAATTTGTCTGAATTGCAGACCCTGCTAGTACAGGTAAGATGCCCCAAGATATGACAAAAGAAGTGCTATTGTGAAATTTTCCACCAAATAATTCTAAATTATATGCAAAAAGGAAGAATGTCTCAGCAATTCCTATTGGAATTAAAAGTGGTGAATCTAGAAAAGCATAATGAAAACCAATGTACAAGGCTCCTCCTAATGAAGCCATAGAAATAATCCATAACTTCTTTTTTGATAAGAAACCCCACGGTTTAGTTCTACCAGATAACGCATCAAGGCAGTGAGCAGTTACTCCAAGGGCCAGAAAATACAGTATGCAAATAGCTACAAGTCTTTCAATGGTAAAGTAACCTGCAAGGGAACCCCATGCTGCAAAAGAAACCACCATCCCAGTGTATGGTAAAAATAAGATTCCAATACCCAGTTTAAAATTTCTAGAACCGAATTTTGGCACAAACCATTCTGATAAACGATCCTTTTGCACTAATTTACTAGTGGTTATCGCTACTTATAATTTAGAACTTGAAACTAGGATTAAAATCGACTATATCCGTTAGTTATCAACAAATTGTTTTGTCTTCCAAACACCTTTTAGGTATACAAAGCACACAAAAATTGTAAAAATGGTACATGATCCACATGTTAAGCGTCTGCTGTATTTTATTTTTGCAGGGTCACGTGGTGGCGTCAACAGAATGAGATTAATATCAAAATTAAAGGAGAAACCTCTAAACCAAAATCAACTAGCTAAAGAACTGGGATTAGATTACAAAGCAATACAACATCACATTAAGGTACTTGAGAAAAACAATCTCGTATCACGAGTTGGAGAAGTTTATGGAGTTACATTTTTTATTTCCACTTTTCTTGAAGTGAACATAGACGCATTTAATGAAATTGTGAGTAAATTGGATAAAAGTAAATAAACTTTAGGAGGCTGCTGTTTTTCTATATGGAACCAATAACAGGCGTTCTTTCTGTAATATCTTTTGCAAATATGATCGTACTAGGTATACTTGTTGCTATTTTTGCAAAGATGTACAAAAAGACAAAAGCACAGCTACCGTTGGGCATGATAGTTTTTTCAGGACTGTTATTTTTACACAATACAATAGGTGCCTATGCTTATTTTTCGATGGAACAACTTTTCTCACCTGAAATTTTTCCATATCTGCTAGGAGTTCATATTGCAGAACTTGCTGGCATTTTGATATTCCTGAAGATAACATTGCAATAACATTGACAATTAGTGTATTTGTTGATGGTTCTGGAGGATCAAATTCTGGATATGGGTTTTTTGTCAAAGAAACAGGAGAATCACATTACAAAAAGGAACCAAACATTACAAACAATCAGGCAGAATATATGGCGATAATATCTGCACTTAAGAAATTTGAAGGAACAAATGACGAAATAATCATTTACAGTGATTCAAAAAATACAGTGTCTCAACTAAATCATGAGTATGCTATTAACAGTGAACAACTTAGATCTTTAGCAATGGAAGCATGGAGTATCATCAATAAATTTTCTAATCTAACGATAAAATGGATTCCAAGAAATGAAAATCTTGCTGGAAAAATGCTCGGAAGTTAGAACATAATTTCTAAGATGTTTTAATTTCACCAGCAAAGCAAGGATAAACTTATTACAGAAAAACATTTGATCACAATTTGTCACAATGTCTGACTCAGTTTTTCTATCTCCAAAATCCATAGCAGTAATTGGCGCATCTGACAAAACAGGTAGTGTTGGGCGTGCCATTACATCAAATATTATGAAAGGTTTCAAAGGTACAGTTTTTCCAATTAGTCCTTCACGACCAACTGTCTTCGATAAAAAAGCATACAAGAGTGTTTTGGATGTTCCTGAACCAATTGATTTGGGGGTAATCATCACAAAAAATACTATCGTTCCTCAAGTAATGGAAGAGTGTGGTAAGAAAAAAATCAAGGGAGTAATTGTAATCACTGCTGGATTCAAGGAAGTCGATGAAGAAGGAAAAAAACTAGAACAAAAACTAAAGGATATTTCAAAAAAATACGATCTCAAAATAATAGGACCTAATTGTCTTGGGGTGATGAATCTTGATCCCCAGACAATGATGAATGCTACATTCCTCAAAATTACTCCAAAGTCTGGGCAAATAGCTTTAGTTTCCCAAAGCGGTGCAATATGTGCTGCTCTAGTTGAAGATGCAAGTGCTCAGGGAATTGGTTTTTCTGCAGTAGTTAGTATGGGAAACAAAGCAGATCAGAATGAAATTGACGTACTTGAGATGCTTGCAGATCACGACCAGACCAAAGTTATTGTCATGTATCTTGAGGATATGGGGAATGGACAAAGGTTTCTTGAAATTTGTAAGGACATCACTCGAAACAAACGAAAACCGATTTTAGTATTAAAATCAGGACGAAGCCCGGAAGGTGCAAAGGCTGCAATGTCTCATACTGGAGCATTAATGGGCTCTGACGAAATCTACGAAGCTCTACTAAAACAATCAGGCGCCATACGGGTTGATACAATGGAAGAACTTTTCGATTATGCAACAGCATTTTCAAAACAACCACTTCCACTCCAAGGTGATTTAGTAATTGTTTCTAACGCAGGAGGTCCTGCAATAATTTCAACTGATGCATGCTCTAGAGATGGAATCAAAATGGCAAAAATCGAAGACATCAGACCAAAGATAGATGCAGTTATACCTCCATGGGGAAGCTCGAGAAACCCTGTTGACATTGTTGGAGATGCAGATTTTAACAGATTTAACAATGTTCTTGAGAATGTTTTGACTCACAAAAATGTCGGCTCTGTAATCACCATGTGTACTCCTTCTGCCACTCTTGATTATGACAAACTTGCAGAGGTGATTGTTAACATGTCTAAAAAACACAAAAAGACAATGCTTGCTAGTTTGATGGGTCTTGATGAAGGAGTAAGGAATAAAGAAATTATGGCCGAAGGTGGCATCCCTTTCTATACATATGCAGAGGGAGCAATTCGAACGCTTAAAGCGATGTTGAAATTTGTTGATTGGATTAACACTCCAGACGGAAAAATATCTAATTTTGAGGTGGACAAGAACAGGGCCCAGAAAATTTTGGATGATGTAAGAAATGAAGGAAGAACAGCTCTACTTGAAGAGGAAGGCCAACAAATTTTGCGGAGCTATGGATTCCCACTTCCAAAAAGCATATTGGCAAAAACAGAAGAAGATGCTATCAATGCAGCAAAGGAAATTGGTTATCCTGTTGTAATGAAGATCGCCTCTCCACAAATAATTCACAAGTCAGATGCAGGAGGTGTAAAAGTTGGGTTGTCAAATGACAAAGAGCTACAAAGTGCATTTAATGAGATTATAAAAAACGCAAAGGAATACGACAAAAATGCCGTTATCAAAGGAGTTCTGATTGTAGAGATGGTTAAAGGTGGAAAGGAGATGATCATTGGCTCTAAGCTAGAACCAGGGTTTGGTCCAGTCATAATGCTTGGTATGGGAGGAATCTATGTTGAGATTCTAAAAGATGTAACATTCAGATTAGCACCAGTAACGGAGCTGGAAGCAAATGATATGATCTCTTCAATTAAGACTCAAAAATTATTGACGGGAGTAAGAGGTGAAAAACCGTCTGATCTCAAAAATTTATCTGAATGTATTCAACGACTTTCTCAGCTTGTCACGGATTTCAAAGAAATCAAAGAACTTGATATGAACCCTGTGTTGGTTATGGAAGAAGGAAAAGGATGTAAAATCCTTGATGTAAGAATCGGTCTATGACTAGGTATCAATGCTTGAAATTGTTTTAGAATATTTATACAACCATGAGGAATGGTGATTATGCCAATTAGGACGGGTGAGGATTACATCGAGAGTCTTAGAGGTAGGAATCTGAAGATATATCTTTTTGGTGAACTTGTCAAAGAACCTGTAGATCATCCTCTAATTCGACCCTCTATTAACGCTGTAGCTGAAACATATGATCTCGCAGTCAGGGAACAAGATCTTGCAACTGTTGAATCTTCTATAAGCGGGCAAAGAGTCAATAGATTTTTGCATATTGTACAAAGTGCTGAGGATTTAGTGCTACAAAATAAAATGCAGAGAAAACTTGGACAAAATACTGGTACATGTTTTCAACGCTGCGTAGGAATGGATGCGTTAAATTCACTTCATTCGGTTACTTATGAGATGGATGAAAAATACAAGACAAATTATCACAAGAGACTTTTAGACTTTATCAAAATGGCTCAAACTGAAAATCTGATAATTGGTGGTGCAATGACTGATCCGAAAGGAGATCGAAGTAAAGGCCCTCACGAGCAAGAAGATCCTGACATGTTTGTACATGTAGTAGAAAAAAATGATAAAGGAATTATCATAAACGGTGCCAAAGCACACCAAACAGGTTGTATTAACTCACATTGGATTATTGTAATGCCTACAATGAGACTAGCAGAAGCTGATGCAGAGTTTGCAGTGGTTGGAGCAGTTCCAGCTGATGCGCCTGGAATTACATACATCTATGGACGCCAGTCCTGTGATACTAGAAGTATGGAAGAAGGCGATCTTGATTCTGGAAATGCAAAATATTCAGGGCAAGAAGCTATGATGATTTTTGATCATGTGTTCATTCCATGGGAAAAAGTGTTTATGAACGGAGAATACGAATTTGCTGCTATGTTAGTAGAGAGGTTTACGTGTTATCACAGAAGAAGTTACGTTTGTAAAACAGGTCTTGGTGATGTTTTAATCGGTGCAGCGGCAACAATTGCTGATTACAATGGCGTACCAAATGTGTCTCACATCAAAGATAAACTAGTAGAAATGACTCACCTTAACGAATCAATTTATGCTGCAGGAATTGCATCTTCATATCAATCGCGTCCATTGAAGTCTGGTGTATGGCTTAACGATGACATGTTAGCAAATGTCTGCAAACACAACGTGACAAGATTTCCATATGAATTGGGAAGAATGGCTCAAGATATTGCTGGAGGATTGTTAGTAACTCTTCCTTCTGAGAAAGACTTTAGGAATCCAGAAACAGGTCCTTTACTGAAAAAGTATCTACGTGGAAGAAAAGGTGTAGATGTTGAAAACAGAATGAAGATTTTACGACTAATAGAAAACATGACGATGGGAAGAAATGCTGTGGGATATCTTACTGAATCAATGCACGGAGCAGGTTCTCCTCAGGCTCAAAGAATTCAGATCGCAAGACAGATGCAGCTTGGATACAAAAGTAAGCTGGCAAAGAACTTGGCTAACATAAAAGACGATGAGGAAGGAAGACCAGAACATTCTGAATACTTTGAACGCGTTTTCAAGATAGGCGGCTACGAAAATAACTAATTTCTCAAAATAAGAAATCTAGAGATCTTTCTACTTAGTATCCTTTGAATCTGAATTATTCTCGGACTCGTTACTCTTTGAATCCAAATCACTCTTGGGTTCATCATTTTTGGTGTACTCACTATCTTTAAGTGAACTAAATTCATCTGATTTGAAGAGATTTTCCTTACTCTCACTTTGTTCTTCATCTGTGTTGTCACCAAACGAAATAGCACCTAATCTTTTTTTCCTATTTTTATTTACCTGAGTAAAGATCATAACCCCAATAATTACTGCAATTATGATATAGTTCATTGGTGGAGATAAAATTCTTGTAACATATCCAATTTGTGGGATAACATAAACTACTTTTCCAATATACTCTTCTTCTGTAACGGGAAAATCTGTTCCTGGAATTGAAGCTGGATTTGAATCTCCCTTCGTTTTTAGGGTACGAGGATCTTCATCAAGAATATCAATAACTCGATGTACTATCACTCTATCATGATCTGACGGTCTATTGAAAACAATGATTTCTCCTTTTTCAATACCATCAAACTGTTCGTTGCCTTGCACTATAAGAACATCAAAAACTTCGAGTTCTGGTTCCATACTACCGCTTGAAACAACATAAAAAGGATTTTCTGTTCCGAACGCAACCCTAAGGCCTGACCAAATTAAGATAACACCAATTACAACAATTAGAATATCTTTTCCAATTCCAGAAAAAAGCAAACTTCTTTTCAAATTATCGTCAGTCTTTAGTATTAGTTAGATAAATCTTGCCTAGAGGCTACATTCTAGAGTTTTCCGCCACAGCTTTCACAAAACTTGGAATCTGATTTATTTTCAAAACCACAGCTGTCGCACTTTGAACCAGTCGTCTGCGACAGCGTTTCTCCTAAGAGAACTATTTCTCCTATTTTCTTTACTTGATTCCATCTTATTGTTGTATCAGTACCATCAATTTTTGTAACTATGGCTACTAATTGGCCCGACTTTGCTCCAACAGACTTTATCGTACCAACCTTTTGTGCTTCAGAATCATAGACTGCAAAACCAACTATTGTACTAAAGTCGGTGTCTGGGGTTGTTGGTTCAGCTGGAGTGCTAGGCGTCATGTCAGGAAAAGTCAATTCTGTTTGGGATTGTGCAGGTGACTCTGGTTCTTGGCTCATGGAAGATTGTACTATTTGCTCTGCCATTGTTTCTGGTTTTGCCAAGCCTACTTGATTAGCTTCATCTTGCTTCTGGAAGTTTCTATATTCTGCAATCACAGAACTACAAGATGTACAGATATACTGACCTTTCTCTAAAAGAATCAAGTTTTCAGCTACCACTTCATTTAGGGTTTCATAGTCAATTTTAGGAGCACCTTCAAAGTCTTTATCACAAGTGTTGCAATGATATTTTGAAATCTTATCTGACTCTAGTCTACCCATTGGTGCCAAAAAAAGATCTGGCCCACCTAGATTTCCTTTACTTTGTTGCTCATCCGTTACTGAAGCCATAACGTAGCCACCAGAACCACGTAACTTCTTTAGTTGTAAATCTGAACTCATATTCTACATCTAAGGCAAAGCTAATTTAAGTATGTATCAGAAGTTTTTCAAAATTATATCAAAACATTGCGTAGGCTATAGTTCAAGACCGTTCTCAATTATAGTGAACATATTTAGATACCTTAGGATGAATCCACTTGTTAATAATGGGAAACACAAAACCTGTGGACATAAAAAGTTGGCAAACTGAAGTAATAGAATCTCAATTGCCTGTGTTTGTAGACTTTTGGGCTGAATGGTGTGGTCCATGTAGAATGGTTTCACCAGTGGTAGACGAGCTTGCAAATGATTACCAAGGCAAAGTGAACTTTGTCAAGGTAAATGTAGATCAGGCAAACGAACTTGCATCGAAATACAACATCTTCAGCATTCCTACACTAGCTATCTTCAATAAAGGAAAAATTGTTGCTCAGCAGGTTGGGGCAGCATCAAAAGAATCTTACAAAAATATGATTGAGAAGGCACTTGCACAAGTCTAGAGATATGAGCAAGAGCTTTTCTATTTTTTTCTAAAGTAATTAATAATGGCCAGAGCAAATTAGGAACGTGTCCTTAGGTGAGATAGATACTCTCGGGCTATTATATGAAAAATTGGAGAGTCTCTTTGAAGAATCACAAGGATACTATGAAACATTTCTAGACACTAACAATCTTTTCAAGAAAGGAAAATTAACTGAAAAAGAATTTTTTGAAAAACTTGGTGATTATGTTGTTGCTTATTCTGCTTTAGAATTTCTAGCCATTAAAGTGATCTTTGAGCTAAAAAAGTCACTTGACAAGATAGCTGGTGGTTCTGCACCCGGAGGGACACACTCTCCTGGTTTAATGCCCGGCATGGGAAGTACGGCTGGTATGGCAGGGCGTGGAATGGGTACTATGGCACCAACGGCACAGCCGACTATACCAGGACAACCACCTTCAATTGTTTCTGTAAAAGAAGCATTTAGTGAAGTTGGTGCAATTCCATCACCAGATCTTTCGTTGATGTCAAAATCAACAGCATCAAGTCAGAAATGCAGCGCTTGTGGGTCTTCCATAGGATCTAACGCAAAATTCTGCACAAAATGTGGTAATAAGTTACAATAAGTCACAACTTTCTTTGTACTATCTGAACTAAGCGATACGTAATCTTGGTAAATCTAATTTTGTTGCGTTGTACCACACTCGGTACAAAATCTTGCATTTGCTGAAAGCTTACTTCCACATTCGTGACAAAATTTAGAATTTGACCCCACGTCTGTTTTTACATTTCCATAAGTCCCACTTTGCCTTATAGCACCAGTCGGGACAAATGTCTCATCATCAATAACTTCTACCGGTTCAAAGTCTTTTTCTTCGATGTATGTCAGAAGTCTAGGAATTTTTCTCTCCTTATTTTTGGGATCTAGAACTATATCTCCTAACCAAAATGCAAACCGCATGAGAGTTAGTTCTGGAGTGGAAAAGGCCAGAGTATGGGTTGACATGTAGTCAGTTGCTGCTGCTTTTCCACCAAAGATCTCCATAATACGTGTTCATGTACAAAACCTGTATATGTCTTCTCAGAAGTGGACCGAGGGGGAATTGAACCCCCGACATCCGCGTTGCGAACGCGGCATCACTACCACTAGACTACCGGCCCTTCTGATACCAATTTACTATCTGTTATTATTCATTTACTCAAAAAATAATAGCAGGATTAAATGAAAAAACACGATGACTTTTGATGCAGTAATAGTTGATTCACATGTAGTACTCCCAACTGGAATTGTTGAGAAAAATATCGTTATTGATGACAGTAAAATAGTTCGTTTTACAAATGATCTTCCCTCATGTGACGTTAAGATAAATGGTAGTAGGTTAGTGTCAATTCCAGGAGTAATTGATCCACATGTACATTATGGGGTTTATTCTCCAATAGAAGAAGCTGCTTTAACAGAATCACATGTTGCTGCAATGGGTGGGATCACTACAATGATGCGAATGCTTAGGTTAGTTGGTTCATACAAACAATCACTTGATTCTCATCTACAAGCAAGTTCAAGCTCTCACTATATTGATTATGCAATACATGCATCAGTATTTAACAAACATCAAGCTGATGAGATGAAATTTTGTATAGAAAAAGGAATTACTTCATTCAAATTGTACATGAATCTTGGAGGCGATGTCGGACATGCGTACATGGACATGGAGCCTGGTAAAAATGCTCTTTGTGATCAACAAGTAGAAGTAAATCAAGAGATAATTGAACAAGTAGTTACAACTGCTGCATCACATAATTGTCCTGTTATAGTACATGCAGAAGATTACCAAATGTGTTCATGTGGAATTAGAGAGGCCAAAGAAAAAAATGAAGATGGCTTGGGCCCTTGGTCAAGAAGCAGATCTATCGAGTCTGAAGTAAAAGCAATAAAAACAATATCTAAAATGGCAAAGAAAGTTAATTGCACCTTGTACTTTGCTCACATAGGGTCAAGGGGTGCTATGGACTCAATAAAACAAGAGAAGATGAACGGTTCAAAAATCTACGTTGAGAGCTGTCCACACTACCTTTCCCTTTCTTATGAGACACAGAAAGGCTATCTAGCTAAGGTTATGCCTCCTGTCAGAACAGATGATGATATGGCTTTCATGTGGAAGGAAATCCAGTCTGGTCAAGTTGATTCTATTGGAACTGATCATGTAGCAAATCGGCTTAAAATGAAACTTGGAGGAGATAATGTGTGGGATGCTCTCGCTGGATTTCCTGGGTTGGGCACTATGCTTCCAATAATGATTAGTGAAGGTGTAAACAAAAACAAGATCAGTTTAGAACAACTTGTGCGGCTCACTAGTTTGAATGCCGCTAAGATATTTGGCATGTATCCAAAAAAAGGAACATTATCAGTAGGTTCAGATGCAGATATCACCATGATAGATCTAAAAAAAGAGCATAAGGTATCAAATGAAATGTTTGGTGGTTTTTCTGATTACGTAGTGTATGATGGTTGGTCACTGAAAGGCTGGCCCGTTAAAACACTAGTAAGAGGAGAAATTATAGTAGACGATTTTGAAGTAATTGGAAAAAGTGGATATGGCAAATTTGTTAGTAGATCAGTTTAGGTTAGAATATCGAACTTACCATTTGATTTTGCCTTGTAAATTACATTCGGTTTTCTCGTGAAGATTCCTACTTCGATAACACCAGGAATTTTTATAATTTTATCAACTAGTTTTTTTGGTTTTAAAATTTTGCCAAAATTACAATCTAAAATTACATTTCCATTTTCTGTTACAAAGGGATAACCTCTCTCCAAAGTACGAATCATTGGCTTACCTCCAATTTTTTTAATATGATTAGAAACTATTCTACGTGCAAAAGGAATTACTTCAACAGGAACACTTCGGTTTAATTTTTTTACAAATTTTGTTTGGTCAGCCATGATGATTACTTTTTTAGCTAAATTGATCAGAATGTTTTCTCGTAGTAATGCTCCACCCCCGCCCTTGATCATAAATTTTTCTTGATCAATTTGATCTGCACCATCAAACACAATATCAATATGTTCTAACTGATCTGCTTCGATTAACGGTATACCACCTTGTTCCGCTTCCATCTTAATTTGTAATGACGTAGGAACAGCTTTAATGCTAATTCCACTTGTTTGTAGATAAGAGGAAAGCGATTTAACAAAAACAGTTGCTGCTCTACCACTCCCTAAACCTAGCACATATCCATCTTTTACAAATCTTAATGCATCGTTTGACAATGCCACGATGGCATTATCGAACGTCAACTATTCTACCTCTGCTTGCTCTAACCTTGAAAGGGTTTTTGCTATTTCATTTTTTATTTTAGTCAGATCATTATCATCGTCTTCGTCCTTATCATCTTCTGGTATGTTTAAGACTGGTTCAGGCTTCCTCTCTACACGTGGTGTACTAAAGTTTGGTTTTGGAATTTCTACATCTATTTTTTCTAGAGTTGACTTTCCTATAGTTGATTGAATAATCTCAACTTTTTCTGGATGAATTGGACGTGTCTGCTCAATTAGTTCTTCTATGATTGGTTTTGTTTCTTTAAACGGAAATTCTGTCATTTTTCTAGGCAGTTCAGTAAGTGTTGTAATTTCAACTGACTTGTGAGGTTGTGGAGATCTAGGTATGGTAGATGGTTGTTCAAACACGGTTGGTTTCTTTTGGAAGTTACTGTTCACAATTTCTTTTACACCCTCTGTTGCTTTTACGCGCTTCACCTTAGAGAATTCATTCGTAACCATGATTTTAGAAGAAATTTCATGCAGCCTATTGTCAAGCTTGGATAATCTCTGATCCAATAATGTTATGAGTCCATCACCGATTGGACCAAGTTCAGGAAATTTATTCGCAACCTCTAACTTTTCGATTTTTGCTATTACTAGTCCCAGTTGATGTTGGTATCGAACTAGCAGCTTTTCTCTTTCGATTTCAGGAAATTCAGATTTATTGTCATATAATTGCGAAATTGTCTTTGTGAGAATTTCTTTTTCTATCTTAAGTGATTCGATTTCATCTTTTATTCTGGAATTTGCATTAAAGCTAAATTCCTTAATCTTTGTCCTTTTTATTTTGCTAATAGCTACTGCTGTACAAACACCTACAACTGAACCCAACACTAGAACTATCTCTTGCATTTAGGTATACCATTTGATCCAAGTATATTTTCTGATTTTAGCGTCCGGATGACCACAACTGGCACAACGACCATGGCGTTTATGAAAAGAATTCTTTCCACATCGTCTACATCGAATGTGAGTGTGCTTTCTAGTATGACCACCCATTGAAGTCGTACCTTTAACCATATTGCCAAATCACCTAGGCGGAGGAGAAATCATTACTACATTATCTCCTCGTACAACTATTGTTCCAAGACTCTTTGCTTCGCCCTCAGAAGGG
The DNA here is from genome assembly GCA_016838825.1 of Nitrosopumilales archaeon. Lineage (GTDB taxonomy): Archaea > Thermoproteota > Nitrososphaeria > Nitrososphaerales > Nitrosopumilaceae > JAEHKU01. Next base: position 18,393 of record JAEHKU010000009.1, read on the forward strand.
ATCTCTTCTGAAGACTCAAGTAGCAGATTCATGTGCTGATCGAAGCCAAGCAGACTGCCTCTGATGGTCTTTCCACCTTTGATCTTTATGAGCACCACTTTGTTAATACTCTCGTCCAGTACTTTTACTGCCATATCTACAGACATTTATTTCACTTATTAGCCAAGCTAACAACGGATTATATTAAAATTTCATTGGTGTAACTTTCGGGTTATGTCTGTAAGGCAACTTTGACTTTTTTTACAAGATTTTGGACAATTTCTACTAAGATTTTCTGACCGTCTTTTTTGGTTGCTTTTCTAGGATCTCCCCATATTCCGTTCTTAGTTGCGTTAATGAAAGATTTCGTGGCTAATCTTCTGATCCTAGTCTCTTCTTTTGGTGACATTCCCTCAATAACTAGGCCTTTTGTAGCGCGGCTCATTTTGACTTTATTTGATATTGCTAGCATGATTGATGTCTCTACGAATCCTGCATGGTCAAATTCTCTTTTCATAAAATTCCAATATGAGAAAATTAAGACTCGAACATTTCTCTTCGATATCTTTAGTACTTTTTTTGGAACATGAACTAGTGAATGTTGGTTTCCATGATGACCATTAAGAATTATGATATCGTTGATTCCATTCTTCTGCAAAGAAATACAGATATCTACTAGAATTTTTTCCAGCGTAGATTCTGTTATACTGACATTAAAGAAAGGAGAATGTTCGAACGAAACGCCATAATTTATGGTAGGCATGAGTAAACAATTAGTCTTTTTTGACACTTGATTTGCGATTTCAGATACAATATCTGAATCGGTTGAAATTGGTAAATGCGGTCCATGTTGTTCGATGGAACCAACTGGAATCAACACAACTTGCTTCTTGTTCTTGATTATTTTCCTTAGGGAAGGATCATTGAGTTCCTTTATCTCAGTCATGATCGACGTTTACTTTTAAAATGAACTTTTCCCCAATAAACTTCCAACATGCCTTCCAAATGCATTTTTACCGCTTTTAGTAAGGTTTTTGCTTCCATTCTTTGACCTTTTCTTTTTATTGACTCGACAGTATCATTTGGACCAATCGTGAAGGCATTTTGAAAAATTATTGGTCCCTGATCTAAATCCTCAGTAACGTAATGTGCAGTTACTCCAACAACCTTTGCACCTCTTTCGTATGCTTGTACATAAGCAAGCGCCCCTGGAAATGCTGGCAAAAGAGACGGGTGAATGTTGATTATTCTTCCAGGATATCTCCAGACAAAGTTCGGTGTTAAAATTCGCATGTATCTGGCTAAAACTATCAGATCAATATCATATTTTTTTATGATACTAAGCATTTTTTTCTCTGCTTTAGGCTGTTCACTATCTTTGGTCAAGAAAAATGGGATTTTAGTTCTTCTTGCAATAGGAGCAAGTGTATTTTCTGTTCCTATTATAACACTAATAGTACCTTTTAATTTGCCATGGGAACTAGATTCTAAAATTTCATTTAGACAATGAGGTTCCTTTGTAACAAGAATTGCAATTCTTTTTTTCAGATTTGATTGATGATGTGTATTAACTTCCATTCGCAGTTTTTTAGCTAAACTTTGAATTTGATTATCAAATGTCTTTACATTAATTTTGTGTGTAAACGAGGCTTGAAGGTACATACCAAACAAACCTTTGACAACATTCTGATTTACTCTCTCAATATTTCCTTTGTTTTGAAAAATAAAATTAGTAAAACCAGCAACTACACCTTCACGATCTTTTCCTATAACAGTAATTTCTACAGTAATTTTTCTCATTTCTAATTCAGTGACAAATCATGTTCTGTTAGTTCTTAAATAACTATTCGAAATTTTCTACAAAATTGTTTCAGATAATTTAATGCGGGAGGTGGGATTTGAACCCACGAACTCCTAAAAGACAGGGTCCTAAGCCCTGCGCCGTTGGCCGGGCTTGGCAACTCCCGCATCCACAATCCCATTAAAGACAAACTTAATGGTTATCATTAGAAAGCTAACCAAGAATAGTCTACGAAGGTAAATCTATCCTGTTTCGTAATAACAAGGATTATTGTTTGTTGGAATCTTTATACAATCTAGTAATCTTGATAAGTAAATTTAGAACGATCATATAAACAGCAATTGCAATAACTTGACTTACTACTGATGCTAAGTACGGATCATAATCTATTGTAAGGTAATAATATTGAGTCAGCCACCTTACTATTGTATAAGCAACCTCTGCTATGCCTAGTGACGAGAAAATCTTTATCAAATCTACCTTGAGAAGTGGCCAATCTGTTTTGCCTGATTCTAGCTTGTACTTTTTGCGACTGTCATAATATAATAGAAAACCAAGTACAGAGAAGAATGTTGCATAGTCTGCCATAAGAGTGAAAGTTGTATTCAGGTAGTCCAGTTGTTCTGCAAGCAGTTGTGCAACTATAGCTGAAACTATAATATCTACGGCAAAAGCAATGAAAACATTCCTGTTTAATTTTAGATATTCTTTGTATTTTTGTTTCACGAGTCTATTAGATCATAAATGTATTAACATTTGTAGCATTAGTTTGTCATCTAAGGATTAACTAGCAAAACGGTCCAAACGGACAAATTTATCTATTATTGACAGAATCTACGTTGGCAAAACTATTTGGTACAAATGGAATTCGAGGAAAATTTGGTGAGGATTTTACTTTAGATTTTGTATCAGATGTTTGTTTGTCTTTAGCTTCATTTTTCAACAAAGGGCCTATTCTTGTAGGGTATGATGGTAGAGAATCAAGCCCAATAATTGCAAAGATAGTATGCTCTTCCATTAATTCGGTTGGTATTGATTGTCATATTACAGGACTAGTTCCAACACCTTGTCTAGAATATGCCACAAAAAACCTTAGCTATGCAGGTGGAATTATGATTACTGCATCACACAATCCCTCTGAATATAATGGAATAAAACCTGTTTTTCATGATGGTGTAGAAATTTCAAGGAAGGATGAGCTTTTAGTTGAGGACATTTTCTTTAAGAAAAATTGGATATCTAATAATAAATTTGGACACACAAAAAAAGAAGAAAGAGCGATCGAGACTTACATAAATGATATTGTGTCAAAGGTTGATCCAGAAAAAATTAGATCACAAAAATTCAAAGTCGTTTTAGACTTGGGAAATGGAGCTCAAGCTGTTACAGCCCCCAAACTATGTCAAAAACTTGGCTGCGAGATTGTTACTCTAAATGAAGAGATTGATGGTACTTTTCCTGGAAGGGGACCTGAACCGCTTCCTGAAAATTTGCAAGATCTTTCGGACAAAGTTATGGAATCAAAGGCTGATTTTGGAGTTGCCTTTGATGGTGATGGTGATAGAACTATATTTTGTGATAACAACGGAAACATATTATCGGGCGATAAGTCTGCACTTCTTTTATCTAAGTATATTCTAGAGAAAAATCCAAAATCAAAGATAGTCACTTGTCTTAACTCTGCATCAACTATTGAAAAAATTGCTGAAAAAAACTCTTCTACAGTAATACGTACCAAAGTAGGAAGTGTTGAAGTTTCTCGTGAGATGGCTCTAACAAATGCTATAATTGGATTTGAGGAAAATGGAGGTTTCATGTATGGACTCCATAACTACGTGCGAGATGGTGCAATGACAACTGCACTGATGTTAGATTTACTTGCAAATTCTACCCTTAATTTGTCTGATGAAGTTGCAACTTTGCCCAAAACATTCACAAAAAAAGATAAGGTACAATGTACGAAAGAAGAGTCTTCTAAAATAATTGATACGCTGAAAAAAACGAACTATAGAGTAGATGAAACAGATGGTGTCAAAATAATTTTCAATGAATCAAACTGGGTAATGGTTAGGCAAAGTGGAACTGAACCTATAATCAGAATTTATGCAGAATCGGATTCTCAGGAAAAACTTGATGACCTACTAACAGAATACAAAGAAAAAATAAAATCAATTCTTTGCCGATAACACTTTTAAAACCAATAGCAAGCATTCATCAAATGGAAATGATCCCTTTAGGTGATACGTGTGGCTAAACCATTTTATGTGAAATTTGACATACCTCAAGATCTAATTAATCCGATTCTTGAAGCGTTGAGAGTTGCACAACAAAGTGGCAAAGTAAAAAAAGGTACTAACGAAGCTACCAAGGCAATAGAACGTGGAACTTCTAAGCTTATTGTGATAGCAGAAGATGTAGAACCACCAGAAGTTGTTGCACATTTACCAATTCTTTGTGAAGAACGAAATACAGCCTATGCATTTGTTCCAAACAAACAAGAACTAGGAAAATCACTTGGAATAGAAGTAACTTCCGCAGCTGCAGCAATTATTGATCCAGGGGATGCTAAGAATATTATTGATGAAATAATTGAAGCAATCTCCAAAATTAAAGGTGAACAATCTAAGCAATGAATAAACAAGAACTAACGCCAGCTGAGATTATTCAAATAGTGGGAAGAACTGGCATTGCTGGGGAAGTAATCCAAGTTCGAGTTAAGATACTGGAAGGAAAAGATAAAGGAAGAATTCTAACTAGAAATGTTAAGGGCTCAGTTAGGATGTCTGACATGTTGATGCTTCGAGAAACAGAACGCGAAGCAAAGAAGATAAGGTGATTGCAAATTGAGCGTACTTGTAAAGCCATGTAGCTTTTGTAATCGTGCTGTCGCAAAGGGTTCTGGAACTATGCTTGTGAAAAATGATGGTACTGTTTTATGGTTTTGTTCTTCGAAATGCAAAAAAAACATGCTTGTGCTTAAACGAGATCCACGAAAGCTAAAATGGACAAAAAAATTCGTAAAGGGCGGAATTAAAGTCAAAAAGTAAGTTGACCCAACAATCCCTTTTTATCATAAAACCAGATGGGGTAGAAAGAAAATTAGTAGGAAATATTATTGCTAGATTTGAAAAAAAAGGTTTTAAAATTGTAAAACTCAAAATGTTAACTTTTACAAAAGAAATGGCAGAAGAGTTTTATTTAGAACATAAATCAAAACCATTTTTTGCAGAACTTGTTTCTTTTATCATATCAGGGAAAGTTGTTGCTGCTGTGATTGAGGGCAATAATGTAATCTCAACAACCAGAGAAATGGTTGGCACCACCAAGTCATTTGAGGCAGCACCTGGCTCTATTAGAGGAGATTATGGTCTGGGTGTGACAAATAACATAATTCATGCTTCAGATTCAACGGAAAGTTTTGAAAGGGAAGTGAATATAGTATTCAAGTGAATAGACTTGACACTCAGACAACCTATAGTTGCAGTGCTAGGGCACGTAGATTCTGGAAAGACATCACTTCTTGATAAGATTCGTGGAACTGGAGTTCAATTAAGAGAAGCCGGTGGTATTACACAACACATCGGTGCAAGTTTTCTTCCTACTGAGACCATAAAGCAAGTTTGTGGTGAGCTTTTTACAAAATTAAGTAAGGGTGAAAAAACAGTTCCTGGTCTTTTAGTAATCGATACTCCTGGTCATGAAGTATTCACAAATCTAAGAGCACGTGGTGGTTCTGCTGCTGATATTGCAATTTTGGTAGTTGACGTAAACAAAGGATTCCAACCACAAACTAATGAGAGTTTGAAAATATTACAGACTAAAAAAGTACCTTTTGTTATTGCATTAAATAAAATAGATATGATTTCCGGTTGGAAGAAAACTGATACTAGTTTTATTTCTAAATCCATAAAAAAGCAAGATCCTACAATACAAACAACTCTAGACGAATTACTCTACAACGTAGTTGGCACTTTATCCATTCTTGGTTTTAAGTCGGAGGCCTTCTACCGAGTTACGGATTTTGATAAAGAGATTACAATAGTACCGGTTAGTGCTAAGACAGGTGAAGGAATTCCCGAACTACTGGCAGTTTTAATAGGTCTTACTCAACAATATATGCAAAAGAAATTAGATCAAAAAGAAAAACCAACAAGAGGTATAGTTTTAGAAGTCAATGATGAAGTGGGACTTGGCCCTACTGCAAATATTATTCTTGTAGATGGCTCTCTGAAGAAAGAAGATTTTATTATTCTTGCAAAACGTGACTCTGTAATAGTCACTAAACCAAAGGCAATACTTTTGCCAAAACCACTTGATGAGATGCGTGATCCTCGCGACAAATTTAAGCCGGTTGAAAAGGTACAAGCTGCTGCTGGAGTAAAAATTGCTTCTCCTGATTTAGAAGGTGTATTGCCAGGCAGTACAGTATTTGTTACGGATAGCGAAGCAAAAACCACTGAACTTAAAAAATCCATCGAGTCTGAGATGAAATCAGTCTTCATTAAGACTGATACAAAAGGTGTAATTTTGAAATGTGATACTATAGGCTCTCTAGAAGCGCTAACAGAAATGTTGAAGCGTCTGGACATTCCAGTAACAGTAGCTGACATTGGGCCAGTAACACGAAGAGACGTGGTTGAAGCTATGGCAGTAAAAGAAAACGATCGTCACCTTGGGGTAGTTCTGTCATTTAATGTGAGAATATTTCAGGACGCACAAGATGAAGCAGATTCTAACCATATTCGAATCTTTCATGATAAAGTGATCTATAGCTTGCTAGACAACTACACTGATTGGGTTGAGGAAGACACTGCAAATGAAGAAGATGCAATTTTTTCTGAGCTCACTTCGGTGTGTAAATTCACATTTCTAAAAGGATATGTGTTCAGAAGAAATAATCCGGCAGTTTTCGGGATTCGCATTGACGTTGGTAAACTAAATCAAAAATCGGCAATAATGAATACTTCTGGAAAAAAAATTGGCATTGTACACCAATTACAAGATAAGGGAAAAAATATCGATTCCGCAACAAAGGAACAGGAAGTTGCCGTATCCATGAAAAATGTAACTGTTGGAAGACAAGTACTTGAAGAAGAAACATTCTATTCATTTCCCCCAGCCCCCGAGGTAAAGATCTTACTTCAAAGATTTACGCATAAGCTAAGTCCTGACGAAAATAAAGTATTACAAGAAATTGTAGAAATACAACGCAAGAAAAACCCTATGTATGGCTATTAATTATTTTGAATACTTTTGTGCTAACATGTGAAGACCGGGTTCACCTACTGCACCCACAGCTTTGTCAACAACCTGTCCATTTTTGAACATGATAAAAGTTGGAATTGCATAAACTCCAATTCTTGTAGCGACGCTTTGGGCTTGATCAACATTCAATCTTGCAAATCGTATACTTTGGTATTTCTTTGCTAATCTAGAAAATACAGGTAGCATAAATTTACATGGACCACACCATTCTGCCCAAAAATCAACTAAGGTTGGAGAATCACTTGAAATTATCTCATCAAAATTAGCATCAGTAAGCTCAATAATTTCATTTTCTTTGTTTTCAGGAGTTCTTGCCCTTTTCATCATTTCAGCAAGTTTTTTCTTTTTTATTTGTTCAATTTCATCGTCGTCCATAACAAATTCAGGGCTGATAATCTAAATAAAAATTAGTCTACAAGTCAAGCAAAAATCGTAAAGTGACTTTTTCTTCCTGTTTTATATCCATGAGGTGAAATGTTGGCGATTTTATCTCTACTTTAAAATTATGTTTATCTAAATCGACTGGTTCACCAAAAACGTTAGCTGTAATTTGATATTCATCATTTTTTTTCATGTCAAGTTCAAATCTTCGAATAGCAAATCCTTTAGTAATAAGATAAAAGTTGATTTCCTCTAACCAGTTTAGCAAAAGATATCTTAGGTCTTTTCCAGAAACTGAAAGCGTTTTTTGCTCTTTTTCTTCTATAGTAGATCTATCAAATGTGGTATCTACTACTGACTGCCCAGCAAGAGTAAATGCCTCCTTTAGGTTTGATGCTGTTACTTCGATAAAGGCATCTGTTGTGTGTTCTAAGAACTTGTAACTCAACTCTTCTCTTTTTGGGTTTCTGTTATTAATAACAGGATATGCATTTATTCAGTCATGAATCCCATTTTTATGTAAACTTATATGTTAATTAAATTATTGATTACATGTAACTTATAATAAGTAACTATATGAATTACATGTAACTAACTCTACATTTATATAATTAGTTTACATATAGATAACTATGGGTAGAAAAAGAGGAATGATACAATGGCAAATAGCTAAAACCATGAACGATTATTCAGATGAAGTATTAAACAAATCTCAAATTGCCAAAATGGTTGGTTGCACACGTCAATATGTATCAAAAGCAATAAAAAAATTTGAAAAAGAAAAATTCACATCTGGAACAATAGTAAAAAATTACCCACAATTTAACAAATTTGTACAAGAGTCACAAGAAAAGTTCTATGTCAAATTAGAACTTCCACGTGGAATGAGGGATCTTGAATTTGATGAGTTAGCAAAAATTAATTTTATCAGAGAAAAATTTCAAGAAACAGCTCAGCTATTTGGATTCAAACAGATGGACCCATCTCCGATAGAACGTTTATCGACTCTAGAAGCAAAAGGTGGACCAGCTATTAAAGATGAAATCTATTATTTCAATGACAAGAAAAAACGTAATCCAATCAAAATTGCACTCAGATTTGATTTTACTGTAGGACTGACCAGATACATCGTTTCACAAAAGTCACTCCGTCTTCCAGCTAAATTTTCAGCATTTGGTGGTGTATGGAGATATGATGAACCACAAAAAGGACGATACAGATTCTTTAATCAATGGAATGTGGAAATTTATGGAAAACCAAACATAGAAACTAATACTGAAGTTGTAGAGTTTACATCAAGGCTATTTGATAATCTAAAACTTCAGAATATTATCATTGACATTAATTATAGACAACTGGTTGAATCATATATCAACAAAATCTTTGATTCAAAAAATGAAAAGCTAGTTGGAGATATTTTTCGCGCAGTTGATAAGATACAAAAAAAGTCAAAAGAAGAAATTCTAGCAGAATATAAAGAAAAAGGATATCCACAAGACAAGCTAGAAAAAATTCTAGAATTCTCAAAAATCAAAGGAACCCCAGAAGAAATTGAATCAAAATTCGATGTATCTAGCCTTGAATCTTGGGATGAGTTAAAGCAGCTTTGGGATTCTCTCAAAAACCGAGGCATAAACAACATCAGAATCAACTTTGGAATAGTAAGGGGCCTTGATTATTACTCTGGAATGGTCTTTGAGGTCTTTGATACAACATCTGATCTTGGGGCTTTGGCTGGTGGCGGAAACTATGATGCTCTAACAAAGGCTTTTGGTAGGGAAGACATTAGCGCAACTGGCGTTGCAGGCGGCGTTGAGCGAATCATAATGCGAATGGAGGAGCAAGGAGTTTTAGAGATACCATCAGTCCCGAGAATTTCGGTCGTATATGCAACTGAAGAAATGCTAAAGCCTGCAATGAATCTGGTATCAAAGCTTAGACAAAATTTCATTCCAGTAGATGTTGATCTTTTGGGAAGAAATCTAAAAAAGCAAATGACAATGGCATCAAATTCTAAATTTACAATACTTGTGGCACCAAAAGAATATGCAGAAAAAAATATTGTATTAAGAAATATGTCTGATGGTTCAGAAAAACAAATTCCTCTGGACTCTATATTATCAGAACCACGAACTTATCTTAATCTGTAAATGCTCTAGATAACATAACTAGTTCTGGTCCATTAGTTAAGCTTCCAACAACAACTGAATTATTATTTGCTAAAACACCAGATGCAACGTATGGGATTCCTCCATTGATGGTTGCAGGCTCAACGTTGATTCCTAGAACATTCGAAATAGTTTTGATGTCTTCTTCATCTGTTTCGGGATGAATGATTCCACCATGTGAAGTAGCAATAATCATAGCTCCAGCTTGATGATATCCTGCTACTCTTTTCTGAATTACTTCAATTCCCAAATAATCTTCAGTTTGTTTAACACACTCTCTTGGGATCTTGGGCGACATAACTCCTCCCTTGTCGTTAACACAAATTAAATTTCCAAGAGCATTATGTTTTGTATCTAAAATAGCAACATTAAGGCCTGTAGCTTTTTTTAGATATTCAAACTCCTCTTCCAAACAAGTTCTTGGAAGAATAATTCCTTTATTGTTAATTACCATAAGTGGACCTAGTAATCTTGTATTAGCTACTGAAGTGAAAAGATAATCAGTATTTAGATACTTGGCTAAATCTCTGGCTTTATTCTTGGCAAAACCATTTGGAATAAACACAAAGTTATCGTTGGTCTTGGTATAGATGCCTATGTTAGGACCGCTGTAGACGTTATGCTTGTAAATATCCACAAACCCATGATCTAAACAAAAAATATGAACGTAGCCATCAATTTGAAAAATACATAAACAAAATTTTTTTTAAGCAGCGTTATGAACTTTTTATTCTTAGTTTTAGCTAATTTCATTTAGGTTTAAATAATATACATCGGATCAACATTTTATGCCAATTAAAGAAGACTTTTGTCATGACACGAAACCCATTGGTAAAATTTCACTAGAGGATACTGAGTACTATCACTGGGTTTGGCCTTCTCAAGGTTTAGTCGAGGCATCTAAGGATGAAAAAACTATGGCTGATTACAAAAAACACAAAGAGAAAATGGTCAAATTAGGTGTTTCCGGAACAATGGTAGCAGTTGATTGGGACTCTTGTATTGGAGATGGTGCATGCATTGAATCTTGCCCTGTTCAAGTATTCCAGTGGTATAGAACTGAAAAAGACATACCTGCCATCAAAGCAATTAATGAAACATTCAAGGGAACTGGTAGTACAGAAAAAGAAGAAAGAAAAGATTTCAGTGACAAGGCTGATCCAATTAGAGAGCACGATTGTATTTGGTGTATGGCATGCGTTTCTGTCTGTCCTCCTCTAGCAGTACTAGTTGATCAAGGCAACCAAGAATGGCACGAAAAGGCAGAAGGATCATACCAGAAATTAGGTTCTGGCGCGGCAAATCCACACGCAGATCATCACTAAACAACTTTTTTTCTTTATAATTTTATTTCATGCAATAAAACAAATTTTAATCACGAATCATTATCGAATCCCGCAGAGGTCGCCTAGTTCGGTAGGGCGCGGGCCTTGAGAGCCTGTGTGCGCAAGCATTCGGGGGTTCGAATCCCTCTCTCTGCGTTATTATTTTCCTATTTTACCAAGCTCTGCCAAAAGAGCAGAAAGCTGAATCTCTGGATTTGCACCAACAATTACCCTGTAATCATATTTTGCAATTATCTCTAAAATTTCAGAGAGCTTCACATTTTTGATCTTGTAAGATTCTCGGTTCATATATTTTAGAAAATCTGATTCTGACATACCGTAGACTTTGATAAGCTCTATCATCTTATTCCTTGCTTCAGTTATTTTTCCTGCAAGTGCAAGCTTGAGGACTTGTCCTGCATCCTTGGTTTTTGTTAGACCAGCTGTTTTTTTCACATTTGATTCATTTACTGTACCTAGGCTAGCGGTAGCCTGCAACATATTGATTGAATGACGAAGGTCTCCCTCAGCATAACTGTTTATTGTCTCTAGTCCTTTTTCATCAAATTTTACATTCTCCTTTTTGCAAATCTCTTTTAGATAAGATATTACCTCTTGTTCTGAAATTGTTGTAAACTTGAAAACAGCACATCTGCTTTGAATAGGTGCAATTATTTTAGATATGTTGTTTGCAATAAAAATAAATCTACAATATTTTGCAGTATCCTCCACGATCCTTCTCAAAGCGGTCTGGGCATCTGAAGTCATTTCATCAGCTTCATCTAGTATAATAATCTTAAATGGAATTCTGCCATCAAGTCCTGCATATCTAGAAAATTTTTTCACTCGTTCTCTTACCATATTAATTCCGCGCTCATCAGACGCATTAAGCTCTAATGTGTAGTCTTTCCAGACATCTCCTAGAATTTCTTTAGTGATACATAACGCAGCAGTTGTTTTTCCAACACCAGCGGAGCCAGAAAATAGTAAATGTGGTAATTCTGATGTATTTTTGAACAATTGCTTTAAACTTCCTACTACATCTTTCTGGTTAACAAGATCTGATAGTTTGTTGGGGCGATATTTTTCAACCCACATGACATTAGATATAGGCATAGGGAGATTCGCTTGATCTCTCACTAATAAGTTACTCCTAGGATCAAATGATCAAAGCTATTGGTTAACAGAATTGATCGATCATTCGAATATTACCTGACACTTAAATCCCGTGCACAAAGGAGATTATGAATATGGATATTTCAGATTTAGCAAATGTCTATGCTATAGGCTATGATTTGCAAGATGTTAAGGCATCGTTTAACAATGATTTGAAAATTGGCGTTTCAGAAGTTTCCATTGATGGCAAACAAGGAGAAATATTGAGCATACCACGTTGGGTAGCAAATTTACTGGAATCAGAAAAATTAGTAGAAATTCAAGATGATGATATGTTAGTATCACTGAAACAATCTATCACAAAAGAGAACATTCAAGGAGAGGATCACGTGTCGACTCTAGAGCCTGACTTTTATGTAAAGATGGCTTCTTTTATGAAAAGATTATCCCAACAAGATCACGATAAAGTCGAAAGTATGCTGAATACTCTAATAAGAAAAAGACAAGGAAAAATTGTCCGTCTTGCAGATTCATCAAAGATGACTAGCGATTTGGCAGAAAAATTATCAAGAGAGGAACGTGCATTTTTTAATGCAATTCACAGTATTAGTGTAGAATTTAAAAAACAAATTTTTGGAGGTAAAAATTGACCGCTCAGGAAAGTAAAGTAAAAACTCCCTCTGCTGGAAAAGATCAAGTTCAAGAGTTTCTAACTCAATTCAAAGACAAATCTGGTGCTTACAAGTATGTAGAAGAAATTGATCAAATGATGGCAAAGAAAATGCAGTATCTTGTTGTAGATTATAATGATCTAGTGTTAAACTCTGAGATTGAATCAAGTTTTGAAACAAAGCCAGATGAAATTCTCTCAGCTTTTGCAGGTGCAGTAAAAGAAATTTTGAAAGAGCGTCATCCACAATACGCTGAAAAAATACAACACGACATTAGAGTTCGAATTGCAAACTATCCTATTCACAATGAATTACGTCGGATAAATGCGGATGTTATAGGAAGGATGACTTCTGTCTCTGGGATGGTAGTTAGAGCATCTGAAGTAAAACCACTTGCAAAGAAATTGGTTTATGCTTGTCCTGATTTACATCTTACTGAGGTTACTCAAGAAACTGGACTTAGCTTCAATGAACCTACAAGATGTTCAGTATCAAATTGCCCACACAAGGAATTTGAACTTGATCCAAAAAAAAGTCGTTTCATTGATTTTCAGATATTAAGATTACAAGAGCTTCCTGAGGATTTGCCACCGGGTCAACTTCCTCACTATGTCGATGTTACCGTTTTGCAAGATCTCGTACATGGTGCGCGTCCAGGGGATCGAATAATACTTACCGGAATAGTAAGAATTGAACAAGAACAAATTTTTGGATTGAGGGCAAAATCTGGAATATACAGACTACGTATGCAGGGAAACAATATCGAATTTCTAGCTGGAAAAGGAGTTAAAATTTCAAGAAGAACGGAAAGAGGAGAAGTCTCACCTGATGAAGAAAAAATGATCAAAGCATTGGCAAACACTCCAGGCATTTATGAGAAAATAATAGATTCTTTTGCACCACACATACGTGGGCATGAACTGATTAAAGAAGCAATTCTATTATTGATAGTTGGTTCGACACAGAGAATTCTTCCTGACGCAACCAAGATTCGTGGAGACATCAACATCTTTCTAGTTGGAGATCCTGGTACGGCTAAGAGTGAGATGCTAAAATTCTGTGCAAGGATTGCACCAAGAGGATTATACGCCTCGGGAAGAGGTTCCACAGCTGCTGGACTTACTGCTGCTGTTGTTCGTGATAAAATTGGAATTATGACACTGGAAGCTGGTGCTGTAGTTTTAGGAGACCAGGGTCTCGTATGTATTGATGAATTTGATAAAATGAGACCTGAGGACAGAAGTTCGCTTCACGAAGTTATGGAACAACAGACTGTTAGCATTGCTAAAGGTGGTATTGTTGCGACGCTCAACGCTAGGACTTCTATTTTGGCTGCAGCAAATCCCCTTTATGGAAA
>JAEHKU010000010.1 GCA_016838825.1 Nitrosopumilales archaeon
AAAAATTAGTTGAAAAGAAACCAAAAGAAGTATCATCCAAAGCCAAAAAATTAGTTGAAAAGAAACCAAAAGAAGTATCATCCAAAGCCAAAAAATTAGTTGAAAGAAAAAAAACTGTTCAAGAAAAAAATGCCGTGGAAGAAAAAATTGAAGACATGTCTGATGAAGAAATTGAGAATCTCCAGATCGGTAATTTGGATATGGATAAACTAACAGCTAAAGTATGTGACATAATAGGAAAATATGATGAAGGAATTTTTCAAAGTGAATTATGGAAGAATCTTAAACTATCAAGCAAAGATGGATCCAGATTTGCTTTAAAACTGGATAAAATGGGAATTGTAAAACGCGAAAAAATTCTAGAGAATGGCAGATGGACTTACAAATTAAAATTAAACCAAGTACCGGTTAGCACACAATCACTTGAGGACGCACCATGTTTGGTTTGTCCTGTAGAACAAAAGTGTTCACTTGAAGGAGAGATTAGTCCACGTACTTGCCAGTGGATCGAAGAATGGGTTATTACTAAATTTGCAAAATCAAAGGGTATAAGAAAAAAGAAATGAAGCTACTAGATGCCCGTAGAGATTATTATAGAAGGATAGCTAGAGAAGAAGGATATAGAAGTAGATCTGCATACAAATTAAAAGAACTAAATGATTCGTATCGAATTATTGGTTCTGAATTTTTTGTTCTAGATTTAGGCTGTGCACCAGGTGGATGGATACAGGTAGCAGTTGAGATAGTGGGAGGTAGTGGAAAAGTTATGGGTATTGATAGCTCATACGTTGAAGAAGTAGATAGGGCACATATCATACGAGATAATATAGAAGATGAGTCAATAGTGGGAAAAATTTTCTCATATTTTGGGGAAAAAGTGGATGCAGTCATTTGTGATTTATCTCCTAAAATAAGTGGAAATTGGTCTGTAGACCATGCAAAACAAATCGCTTTGAATTATGCTGCAATAAAAATAATGGATAATGTTCTTATCCATAAAGGAAATGCCTTGTTTAAGGTATTTGATGGTGAATATTCAAACGAATTCAGAGACTTTGTTAAAAAGAAATTCATAAAAGTTCAACTCAGAAAACCAAAAGCTAGTAGGAAACCAAGTAGTGAGTTATATTTTATTTGCCTTGGATACAAAAGTTAATTAGAAAAAATCTTTATAATTTCATCAATTCTACAATTTGTTCTAAAGCCTGTGGGGTTCAGAGATGTTGAAGTTGCAAAATACCCTGCAGCGTGAAGCTTTTCTAACGCATTGTCCAATCCTAATGGAGCACTTTTCATTCGTGACGCTACCTCATCTAAGGTAAAGTAAGTACCTGACATTTCGGCTTCTTCCAATGATTTAGCTAGAATTTTTTCACATCGTTTATCCACACTATATTTTTGATATTCCATTAACATAGTTTCTATAAACGATTTGTTAAACAAATTATCTATCCATAAGGGACCTGCCAATTCAGTTTTTTGTTTACATACTTCGCACAAATTCTCTGGCTCCTTTTGCAATCTTCTGTGACCACACTTGTTGCAAAATACAATGAATCCCATACGGTCTTCTACCTCTGAATTCACCAATATCCTGACATACACTCTATAGTAATGCATATCAGTGTGGACAAAAAGTGGTAAGCATCTAACATCGAATCGTCCTCCTATCAGATGTATACATCCCATGATCAATCTTAACGCAATTTCATTGCTGAACTCAGTTCTTACTGGGACGCCATAATACTTTTTTTTACATGCATTTTGGAATAAACCATGTAAAACTGGTAAATCAGTAGCAGTCAATGCTAAAAGACCTCCGTGAGCTGTCGCTCTAATCCCACAATCAATGTATCTTGAGGGAGAACCAAATGGATCGATATCAACAATAGCTCCTCTTTCTCCACGTTTGGAATGTAAACTTAGAAATCTACAAGCCTCATTTTCTGAGAATTCACAATTTTGAATGTCGTTTAACTTTGCAGATTTTTCTGCAAGTTCTATAGATTTTGCATTAATGTCATTAACAATAACTTTTTCTGTATTTTTTATCTCATTTGCAATTCTGATACTGCGTGCACCCACACCAGCAAGGCTATCTAGGAAAATCTTTTGGCCTTTGAAATTTTTTAAAAATGATGAAGATGCGATGACTGAAAGATCTCTGTTTAACTTTGCTCTTGGATTGAAGAAGGCTGGATCCTTGGGTGGAGCATTAACTTTTAGTGAGTTCTCAGGAACTAGAAGCTTAGTAGAACCCTCAGTTATTTCTACTATTTTGGTTAGTTGATCAATTTGCAATGAGATTCTATTGTTGTAAACCTATAATGAATTAATAGTTCTACAATGGCAAATAGGCGGATGCTAGTATGTGGAGTTGATGAGGCGGGTAGAGGATCAGTATTAGGTCCACTAGTAGTTGCTGGTGTTCTAATTGATAGTTCCAAAATCAGAAAGCTTTCCTTACTCGGTGTAAAAGATTCTAAACAATTGAGTTCTTCAAAACGAAAACAATTATACAAAAAAATATTGAGTCTTGTAGATGAATATTACGTAGTCAAGATTAGTCCAAAGACTGTAGATTATAGTGTTCAAAAACATCAATTGAACAATCTTGAGGCTAAATATATGGGCAAAGTAATTTCAAAACTTGAACCAGACTTATCTTATGTAGACTCATGTGATGTAAATCCTAGAAGATTTCGCAAGGAAATATCAAGATATGTCAAAAATGGGACAATTCGATGCACTCATCATGCAGATAGTAGATTTCCAATAGTTTCTGCTGCATCCATAGTTGCAAAAGTTAGCAGAGATAGAGTCATTGAAAGACTACGCAAAAAACATGAATTGGGAAGCGGTTATCCATCAGACTATAAAACTATGAAATTTGTTAGTAATTGGATTTTTACAAAAAAAGAGGCTCCAACGTTTGTGCGCACTAGTTGGAAACCAGTAAGAAATCTAATGGCAGAATCAGCTTTAAGCTGAATATTTTGCAATGACTATACTGTGGTCTTTATCGTAAGGCGCTAGATCAAGCTCTTGAACAATTTCAAATGAGTTTCGGAGTTTTTTAATTTCATTTTGAATTATTTTACGAGGATCTTTAGTGACATCTATGCTTCTTGTTTTTATGATAAGCATTAGGTGTCCACCATTCCGTAAATATGCACGACAATTTTGAATCGCAATATTTGTTTGATCGGGTTGTGCAATGTCAACATAAACGACATCAACTTTACCGTAAACAGAAAAATATTGTGCAGGGTTTCTGGCGTCCTGAATTATTGGAATTATGTTTGATCTTTTAGATGCTACTCTATCCAAAAAATCTCTAGCAACTCTACTGGAATGTTCAACACCAAAAATAATACCATTTGGTCCCACGATATCAGAAATATGACTCACTGTAGTACCAGTAGAGACTCCTAGATAGAGAACTTTAGATTTTCTAACAATTGGTATAATTTGAAGACCATTCATAATTGCTGCTGCAAGCTTGCTACGAAATGGGTTCCAAACTCTATACTCTGTTCCTTTTAATTTGATTAGTTTTTCTTTGTAAACTTGATTTCCTTGAACCAGATTTTGCGTAGAAAGTTTTTTTTCACCATCTACTTTGATCCAAAAAATACTACCTTCTTCGGTGCCTAAACTTTTTTCTTTTTTTTGCAAAACTCTTGTGAGATCTAGATTTTTTTTGTTCCATTATAGCCTTTCTTTTTTTATTGGAAATGATTTGTGTTTTTTTATGAGATAAGCTCTTTTCTGTAGGCTCTTTGTAAATTTCACTAATTTCTTTAACTCTGATGTTCAATTTATCCAATAATGTTTGATTCAGGCCTTTACCAAACACATCTACTCTCGCTGCAATAGCAGCTTTAGATGCAATTGCTCTAGCTAACTTTCCTCGCTGCCATCGTGGGGCTGTATGTACTAGAGGATGTTGAAAAAGTATACCATGTTTTGGTGGTTGAGAGCCAGTTCTAAGTGAACGAAAGAGTGCTTTCTCTGCCCCAAGAACTTGAATAGTACTAGCAGGCATAGTGGCGAGCCTCTTAAGACTTCCTGCTCGGGCAAGAATTCTTGCTGCTACAGCTGTACCAAGGATTGCAGAAATGTTTGGAGCAATATTTTCCATTTGAGTCTCTATATGATTTTCTAATGTTTTCCGTAGTTCATGGAGTTCAATAATTTGTTTTGCAAGACCTTGAATAATTGCAAGATTCTCATCTGATATCTGTCCTCCTCTGCTTCGCTCTTGTACGACAGATAACATCTCTACTTTGTTATCTGGAAAACCAACATCTTTGTAAATCTGTTCTGTTAGGTTTTCCCTTTTTCCTGCTAGAACTATTTGTGAGTAAGCATTTATGCTGTCCACAATGTTGTCCAGCTCCGGAAAATGCAATCCATACCATTCGCGTACTATAGAACTAATTCTATTGATTATATTGTCGCCTTCATCTAGAGCATTTATTGCATGAATAACATGCAGATCAGGACTCTCTGATATTTTGGTAACTTTAGCAGACGATAAATTCAGTGCAAAATTTCGAAGTTTTGTCCTCGCATCATTTTCATCCTTGGCAAAACCTGACTCGACTAGGATTTTTGTTTTAGTAGACTGAATAATATCAATCTCTTCATCTTTCATTAACCATGCTTCGATAGATTTTTTTTTCAATAGACGCAAGAATGCAAAATCATTTACTAAGAAACCTGTATCTTGTTTTTGTAAAAATTCTTCCAAGTCTCCAATGTTTGCTTCACCGTTCTTAATCTCAACATATTCATTTGCAGGATTCGCGAATGGAAATGATTTTACGAATTTATCATTCTCAAATATTGAGATGCCTAATTCAGTTAAAATAACTGCATGCATTCTAAAAACAACTCCAGAAGATTCCACTAAAAAAGGTAACAACAATCATAGTCTAAACTAACTGTTATATGCTGAAAATATTTTATGAAACGAGATGAAACCTGGCCTTTCAACCAATATTGGTCCAATTAAGTTGTCAAAGCCAACTATGCTTGCTTCGGGCATACTTGGAATTTCACTTGATGTTTTTGCTAGAATATATGAAGCAGGAGCTGGCGCGGTAGTAACCAAGTCTCTAAGTAAGGAACCTTGGGAAGGCTATCCTAATCCTACCGTTATTGGAGTTGATGGCGGTTTCCTTAATGCTGTTGGTCTTTCAAATCCAGGAGCGCCATATTTTTCAAAAATGATTTCTTCTAACACTGAAATTCCAATAATTGTGAGCCTCGTTGGTTCTGACGAAAATGATTTTACTTTCATGATAGATCAATTTGAAAATGTGAAAATTTTAGGATATGAGCTAAACCTTTCCTGTCCACATGTAGACAAAGTTGGACTAGAAGTAGGTGATGATCCTGAACTAGTGAAAAAAATTGTAACAACTATCAAGTCTCATACCACCATCCCCGTGATTGCAAAAGTTGGGTTAGGAGCTACAAATTATCTGGAGACAGTAAAAGTAGCTATTGATTCTGGCGTTGATGCAATAACTGCAATAAACACAATACGTGCAATGGCAATTGATGTGGAAACACAAATGCCGACACTTAGCAACAAGATAGGTGGATTATCTGGACCAGCAATCAAACCCATTGCAGTAAGATGCGTATATGAAATTTCGAAAGAGTATGGCATACCAATAATTGGTTGTGGGGGAGTATCAAGATGGGAGGATGCTATAGAATTCTTCCTTGCAGGAGCATCTTCTGTACAAATTGGTAGTGCAGTTAGTGATGGTTGGATTAACGTGTTTGGAGAAATCAATGATGGCATATCCAAGTATATGGAGCGGAAAGGATTTTCAAAAATTTCGGAAATGGTAGGGCTTGGAAAGAAACCCTGACAAGCCAACAATTTTTACGATTGAAAAAGTAATAGACGAAACTCCTACGGTAAGAACGCTAGTCTTTAGTGATGAACTTTTATCAAAAGTTCTTCCAGGGCAGTTTGCTATGGTATGGGTCCCCGGTGTGAATGAATTACCTATGAGCATTATGATATCGAAGGAAGCGGGAAAAGCAGCATTTACAATAAGAAAGCTTGGAGAAGCATCAACAGCACTATACAATACCAAAGTAGGTGGCTACATTGGAATAAGAGGGCCTTATGGCAATTCATTCACTATTATGCAAGGTAATCTTCTACTGGTTGGTGGTGGAACAGGTCTTGTTCCCCTCATGCGACTTTTGACTTTTTTTAAAAAAAACGATAAAGTTACTTTGTTGATAGGCGCAAAGACAAAAGAGGAGGTCTTTTTTGAAGGACTTGCAAATCAACTTCTTGAAAAAAATCAACACCAGGTAATAGTGACAACGGATGATGGTAGCCATGGTGAAAAAGGATTAGTGACCAATGTAGTTGAAAAGCTTGTAGCGGAAACAAAATTTGATGCAGTATATACCTGTGGACCTGAGAAGATGATGTACAAGGTAGTCAAACTTGCAAACAAACAGGAAATTCCTGTTGAGGCTAGTTTGGAAAGAATGATGAAATGTGGAATTGGAATGTGTGGAAGTTGTTGTATTGGAAAAGAGCTAGTTTGTCGCGATGGAACAGTATTTGAAGGAAGATCTCTTTTGTCCAATAAGGAATTTGGCTTAACATACAGAAGCAAGGCAGGTATTCTAGAAAATTACTAAATTGCCATCTAGTCTGGGAAGGTTTAAAAATCAATACCTTGAAATTTTCAAGAGCTAAAGTTGGGCCATCCAAAGATTGTATTAACCGCTGATCGAACATTAATGTCCCCATATCGTGGGCTATCTCTTGCTACGTTCTTTGGCTGTGCACCGGCTATAGATCCACATAGAAAAAAGAGCGATTTTTGGTATCGTATTCTCAAGGATCAAGTAACACCTAGAATTTTGTTTGATTTTATTTGTAATCCGGTAGGTCATCATGATGGAATTGCTGATTTTGCTCCATATGGTCTTAGAAAGGTAGAGGCAGGACTCTTACGTGATGGTTTCAAACGAGAAGATGTTGTAGTTGCACATCCAGATCATGTAGAAAAATTCATTGGTCCAGAAACTCAAGTGGTTGGAACTCACGAAATGGATCCACTTGGTATGGGGCCTGTAACTATGACTTTTACTTATGGCCGCAAACAAATTTCCTATGATGAACTATATTGTAAAGAATTGCATGAGAGAATTAATGCTGCCAAGAAGAAGAATGGTAGCAATGCCAAAGTTGTAGTTGGTGGCTCTGGAACTTGGCAGTACAACTATGATCCTGAAAAAATTCAAGAATATGGCTTGTATGCTCTTCTAGAAGGAGAATTGGGAGGGATTGCGCCAGAAATTGATGGACATGCAGGAGCATTCTTCAGATATTTGATTAATGGTGACTTTGAAAATATGGATCCATTCCGTAAACGAAAAGATTTCCGAGTTAACATTAAAGAGTTTGAACGAGACAACAAGAAATTACACGCAAGATTTGTTAATTTTTGGGACAGGCCTGATATTGAGGATATCCCTGACATAGTCGAACCAAGCATGCACGGAATGGTTGAAGTGATGCGAGGATGTGGACGAGGTTGCAAGTTTTGTGATGTAACATTAAGGTCTTTGAGATATTATCCACCTGAAAAAGTTCGGAGAGAGATTATGGTTAACGTCAAGAAAGGCATGAAAACTGCATGGTTACATAGTGATGATATCTTCGTCTATGGTTTGAATCCAAGAACAACAAAAAACATGGCTCCAAATCGAGAAGCCATAGAGGAATTATTTTCTGTTGTCATGGCAACAGGAATTGAACACACAAATCCAACTCATGGAACAATTGCTGGCGCAATTGCAGATGAAAGACTGGTTCCAAATGTGTCAAAAATTATCAAAGCTGGGCCTGACAACGTGATAGGCATACAGTGTGGCCTTGAGACTGGAAGCCTTAGATTAATTGAGAAATATGCTGATAGAAAACTTGCGCCATTTAGTCCTGAAGAATGGCATTGGGTGGTGAAGGAGGGAGTAAAAACACTAAATGAGAACTATTGGATTCCGGCATTTACGTTGATAATGGGCTTAGATAACGATGAAACACCTGAAGATTCATGGGAAACTATAAGATTACTCAATGAATTAGAGCATGAACAACCAGATGCGATGTTCACTGTAACACCACTTACTTTTGTACCTATTGGGTTGTTGGAAAAATCTAAATTCTTTGATATAGGACACGAGCTGTCCCCTGCACAACTTGGGGTTATGTACAAAACCTGGCAACATAACTTCCTGTATGGTATTAAGAAATTTATGGTAAAAACTGGAAGTCGCGGCTCTCTTAAAAGGATGGCTTTCAATGCCCTTGCAAGAGCTTTGGGTAATCGTCCACTAGCTGCTATGGAAAGCTATGCACGGAGAAAAAGCCCAGAGCATGAGAAGGTTATTGAGACTATTAAGGTAAAATACTGGTAGTACAAATACATAAATTCAATCACGAGGAGCTTAAATTATGCCAACACACGGTTCGCTTACAAAGGCAGGAAAGGTAAAGGGTCAAACACCTAAAGTTGAAGGTCGCGTAAGAATAGGTACCAATGCGATCATCAGAAATAAAGAAAATTTCAGAAAACGATTTACTCTGAAGAGATATCCTGGTCAGAATAAACCTGGTCGAAGACGTAGACCAAGACGAAACTAGATCTTATTGGCCTATTAATGAGGGGAAATTATTGTTACAAAATTTTGACCTAGTGTTTGTAATTTATCTTTCGAGATACTTATCTAGATGGTACCGTACTATACGGTAATATGGCTGATCTAAGGCTAGATACACTTCCGGGTGTAGGTCCTGTAACAAGAAAGAAACTCAATGATTCTGGGATTCATAATATAATGGATCTAGTAGTAAGGGGCCCTGTAGAAATATCAGACATAACTGGTATGGATTTTGATTCTGTAGTAAATCTTGTAAATAAGGCACGTTACCAACTCATAGAAGAAGGAAAACTAGAAAAGGATTTCGTAAACGCGACTGAAATTTACAAAAGAAGACAAGACCTTGGTAGAATTACAACCGATACAGATTGTTTGGATCATTTACTTGATGGTGGAGTTGAAACTCAAGCTATAACTGAAGTTTATGGTGAATTTAGCTCTGGAAAGACACAGTTTTGTCATACCATGTGTGTTACAGTCCAAAAACCAAAAGAAGATGGAGGACTAGATGGAGGAGTTCTGTATATAGACACAGAAAACACATTCAGACCAGAAAGAATAGTGACCATAGCCAAGATGAAGGGCCTTGATCCCGAAAAGGTTCTAGACAGAATAATAGTGGCTCGTGCATACAACAGCTCACATCAACAATTGATTTTGGAGGAGGCAGGTCCTATAATAGAAGAAAATAAGATAAAACTAATCGTAGTTGATTCAGCTGTAGGCCTATTTAGAGCAGAATATCTTGGTAGGGGAACACTTTCTGTACGACAACAGAGACTAAACAAGTTTATGCATCTTCTTGTAAGAACTGCGGAAGCATACAACATTGCAGCTATTGCAACAAACCAAGTAATGTCAGCACCAGATGTATTCTTTGGAGATCCTACGCGTCCAATTGGTGGAAATGTTGTTGCTCATACAAGTACGTATAGAATATACTTTAAGAAATCTGGAAAGAAAAGGATTGCAAGAATGGTTGATAGCCCACATCACCCAGAACAGGAGGTAATCTTTACTTTGACAGAGGTTGGCGTTTCTGATCCAGAAGAAGACTCAAAAACCAAAGTGGATAAATTACTTTCAAAGAAAACAGAGAAGAAACCAACAGCACAAGTTCGTGGTCCAGCTAAACAAGGTCCAGAAAACGCGTAAGTGTTAAATTGAGGACTAGGCGCCCTAGTTCAATATGACTACTAAGAAACCTTCTGGCCGTTCATACGGATTCAAACATAAATCAAGATATGTTATGACTAAGAAGGGGCCTAGAGGCGTCTCTTTTCTCTTGAGAGAATACAAAGTTGGAGAAAGGGCAGTAGTAATTATAGATCCATCTCAACACAAAGCTCTGCCTCATAAAAGATATCATGGGAAAGTTGGACTAGTTATTGCAGTTGGTCGTAGAACCGTGACATTGCATGTAAAGTTGGGTAATAAGACGAAAACCTTAATCACTCGATTAGACCATATCAAACCGTTTGGTGTGTAGTGATGGAAGAAGTAATTAAGAAACAGGGAATATCTATTTCCGAAGTTAAGGAACTATTAGGGAAATATGATCCAGAATCATTGGACCAGATACAGAGGTGGACATTTGATTATGTTTCAAAATTCTCCAAACTTGATGCAAAACAAGCAAAAAAAATGAAACAGCAGTTTGTTAAAGAATGTAATATTACTGAAGAAGAAGCTGTTGAGATAGTCAATAACCTTCCAACAACTTTACCAGAACTTCGAGCGTTTACCTTTGGTTGGAAGAAACTAATCCTGACTGATTCATTAGAAAAAATGTTGAAAATTATTAAGGAGAATTCGTAACCCGCTGAGATGAGTTATTTTTGGAAAGAGTGGGTACTCAGCCTAGAAAATATGAAGAACACGCATACGTATTAGATTACGTAGGTAGGGGAAAATCACGCACAGTCAGAGGACGAGATGGAATTATAATTACTGCATTGGGAGAAGAGAGACTAACAATACTGGAACTCCTTGGAGTTCCGAACTCGACATTTGAGACTGGCGAGAAAGTATACATTGGAAAAGAAGGACGAACAAAAATTCTTTCTGTACTAGGAAAGCTGGATTATAACTCAATTTCAAGTGTAGCGCAAGATGATCTTCCGACAGTAGTGGAAAAAATTGTTAGTGAAAATGAACAGAGATTTATTGACTATATGAACAATTCACAACCGTTAACTCCTAGAATCCATGCTTTAGAATTAATTCCAGGAATAGGTAAAACATACATGAAAGTGACACTAGAAGAACGAGAGAAAAAAAAATTTGTTGACTTTAAAGATCTCCAAGAAAGAGTTGGATTTAAAGAACCTGTTAAGCAAATTTCAAAAAGAATAATGGAAGAAATAACTGGAAACTCTAGAATGAATCTATTCGTCAAGCGATGAAGAAGAGGCTTGTACTTGGACAGCACTTTTTGGTTTCTAATTCGATTGCAAAATCAATTGTTGATTTTGCAGCAATTACAAAGAAAGATACTGTCTATGAAGTAGGAACTGGATATGGTATTTTGGTACCATATCTTTGTCAAGCTGCAAAAAAAGTAACAACTGTGGAGAAAGACAGAGAATTATATTCGCTAGCAGTGAGAAAATTTTCAAAGTATTCTAATCTAACTTTAAAATTCGGTGATGGTTTCAAGATGGACGAAAAATTTTCTGTATTCATTTCGAATTTACCTTATTCTAAGAGCAAGAAAGCCATAGAATGGGTAGCAGAGAAAAAATTTTTGCGTGCAATTTTAATGGTTCAAAAGGAATTTGCTGAGAAGCTTTTGGTATCTTCCAGAAAGAAAAGGAGAGCAATTGGCGTTCTAGCAAATTATTCTACTAAAATAGAAAGGATTATGGATGTTAAAAGGAATAATTTCTCTCCAAAACCACACGTAGATTCTGTAGTATTGAGATTTACAAAAAAACGCCAACTTTCAAGTCAAGTAATCAAAACTGTGAACCTGCTATTTTCATACAGAAATAAGACTACACGTAATGTTGCAAAAGAACTTGGCTTTATGACTGATTTGAATGGGAGATTTGAAGACTTGACAGGGGATGAGATAGTAAAACTTGCAAAACGTATTGTCCAACTCTGAACCATATGCACCATCAGATGATACCATCTTTTTTGCAAATTACATACGGAATGAAACAGGAAACTGTGCACTTGATATAGGTACAGGTTCAGGGTATCTTGCAAAAATTTTGTTACGAGGCTTTAATTTTGTTGTCGCTAGTGACATAGCATTTGACTCACTCAGGAAAGCACATTCTTCGATCGATAACTGTATTTGTTGTAGTGGGGCAAACGGATTGAACACAAAATTTGATCTTGTTGTGTGTAATTTACCATACTTGCCATCAGAAAAGATTCGTGACACTGCAGTAGATGGTGGAAAAAATGGAGTTGAAGTTGGTTTAGAAATTATTGAATCTGTTAAAAACATGATAAAAAAAGGAGGCAAATTTCTTTTCTTGGTATCATCACTTACTAATTATCAAGAATTAATAACAAAAACCCAAGAATTTGGTTTTGCTACAAAAATTATTGAGAGAAAAAAAATTTTTTTCGAAGAACTAATTCTTGTTGAAGCTAAAAAATAATTATTTTTTCAGTTTTTGTGATGCTAATTCTGCTATTGCGTTTGTCATTTGACTTGTCTTTGCACTACCACCAATATCATAAGTCACGTTTTTTCCTTCATTGATGACTTGTTCAGTTGCAGAAAATATTACATCTTTAATGTGGGGTTCACCAAGATACTCAGCCATCCAGGCACCGGACAATATGGCAGCAGTAGGGTTAACCTTGTCCATTCCCTTATATTTTGGGGCGCTTCCATGCGCAGGCTCAAACATTGCAAAGGAGTCTCCCATGTTCGCAGAATATACACATCCTATAGAACCTACGTTTCCAGAAGCACATTCTGATATTATATCCATGAAAAGATTTGTACTTAATAACACAGAGTCGTTGAATCTC
Organism: Nitrosopumilales archaeon; assembly: GCA_016838825.1. GTDB lineage: Archaea > Thermoproteota > Nitrososphaeria > Nitrososphaerales > Nitrosopumilaceae > JAEHKU01. The sequence goes on from JAEHKU010000010.1 coordinate 12,712, forward strand.
TCTGGATTTTTGACTAGTTGTTGTGTGACATTATCGATATAATATTCTTCAACATCTATACCGGAATTTTCTTTTAACGCCTTTTGGATTTCGGCCCAGAATATTCCATCGGTCTCCTTGAGTATGTTTCGCTTCGTTATGGCAAAGATCTTTTTAAGATTATGTTTTTTTGCCCATGAAAAAGCTGCATTTGCAATTCTTTGACACCCTTTACTTGTAATCTTTCGAATTGCTATAGCGGAATCATTAGACATCTTAAATTCAAGTCCTGCATAGAGTCCTTCAGTTGCTTCTCTAAAACATACAAAGTCTAGTTTATTGTTCGGTGATAATCTATCGTAGGTTTTGATTGGTCTTACGTTAGCAAAAAGCTCAAATTTCTGACGAAGACTTACTGCAACACTTCTTGGTGCATCAGGAGTTGGAATGGTCGTAGTTGGTCCTTTGTAACAAGCATCACTTTCTTCAAGTTGTTTCATGGTAGAATCTGGAATGTATGTTTCTCCGCCATGTTTTTGCCATTGCTCTGAGCCAACTTCACATAAAATTAGTTCTGTTTGGGTATTGCAAGATTTCAATACATGTAACATGGCGTCAACAAGCTCAGGACCGGTGCCATCTCCTTTCATAACTGCGGCTTTTTTTGCCAAGTAGCGAAAATTGAAGATCCAATGTATTTAATCCTACCTTGGTTGACTTTAGCTAACAAACAATTTTGAAATTAACAATCAAGTTAATACTTAACTAGGAATGAATTTCATTAGGAAGAAACCATGGAAATAGTTCAACTATCAGATATCCACGTAGGAACACAATTCAGAGAAGACGTCTTTGATACTGTTATTGAAGAAGTTAATGCCCTAAAGCCGGACGCAGTTTTAGTAACAGGTGACTTGACAAACGAGGGCCTGATAAAAGAATATGAAAAATGCAAAGCAAAAATGAGTAAATTAGAGGTAGATAAAATTATAGCCATTAGCGGGAACCACGATTATCGTAATACAGGTTATCTTGCATTCAAAAAATTTTTTCCCTTTGAGACTATTAATGAACTTGGCTCAAATGTCGTAGTGGTTACACTAGGCACAGCTAGACCCGATCGGGATGAGGGAGAAGTTGGTTATAGGCAAAATCTTTGGCTTGAGAGAACCATGAAAAAATATCACGACAAGGTCAAGATATTGGCTATGCATCACCACCTAATTGGAGTACCAGATAGTGGTACTGATAGAGTCACAGTAATCGATGCAGGGGACGTTCTTAGAACTGCACTATCAACTAATGTGAATCTTGTATTGTGTGGTCATAAGCATAGACCGTGGATTTGGAATTTTAGAAACTTTTCAATTGCAAACGCCGGTACTGCATCATCAGAAAGAGTAAGGGGTTTATTTGAAAATACATACAATATTGTTAAGATAGAAAAAAACGAGGTTAGAGTCGACTTGAAATTTGTTGGAGGAAAACGTATGCCATTAGAACATATTGTACAAAACTATGCTCGCTTTGGCGAAGAGTAAATTCTCATTTTAAAAAATTAGTTTCAATCAACTTTGATCTAACAATGAAATTCATAGAATCAATGTTCCAAGAGAATTAAATTACTCTTTAATTGCAGCACCTGTGAGCGGGGATCGCCTAGCTTGGTAGGGCGTGGGATTGCTAATCCCATGTTCGCAAGAACTCGTGGGTTCAAATCCCACTCCCCGCGCCACTTTGGATCAATACTTAAATTTAATAGACTGAAATCTTGCTCTTTGCTTGAATGACGCGAAGAAAGACACAAAAAATCATGAAGTCTTCTCCGAGAAACATGACAACCGGCAGGTGCCCAAAATGTGCAACCATTGGAAAAATCTTCTTAATTGGTCAAACTGGCAGCGAAAAAGGAAAATGCCAGAAATGCAGGGCTGAATTCGAATTATAGGATTGAAATTACGAACGAATGAACAAATTCACCCATAAATTTTTAAAGTCTTTTTTCGCACTCAAATACCCATGAGCAAAAATACTGCAGAAAGTACTGCAGAAAATGTTTACGAAAGGATAGCAAGATTAGAGGACGAGATAGCGTCTTTGAGAACTGAGCTTGAAAGAATAAAAGGTGCTTTACGCAATAAGATAGCAAGACATGAAATATCCTTGGTTAAACATGGAGAAGACATTAGATCAATTATAGATTAGATTTTTCCCTAATACTTCTTATCAATTCTAGTACGAAATCTGCGTCATCAGTTTCTGGAACCAACTCTAAATATCTATTTAGGAATTTCAGTGCAGAATCATAATGTAACAGTCGTGATTCCAAAATTCCCTTATCTCTTATCTCCTCAGGAGAGTTTTGCTCTATTGCCAAAATCATATCTGTACACCGCATTGCCATATTATACGAAAAAGATTGTGCATAAGAATTTTTCAGATTTCTTAGTATCCTGAAAAGAATTTTCTTTGTATCAATTTCATTCAAGAGCTCGGGTGAAAATTTTACCTCCTCACCATAATGTTGGTATAATAGATGTCTTAGGTCATCATTACTAAGTAATTTACCTTTATTGAAAGGATCAAAAATCATCTCTTCTTTGTATTTTACAAGAAAGTGACCCGGAAAACCTACCAATTGTAAATTTAATCCAATATGTTTTGCAAGTTCGGTGAATATAATGGACAGTGTTATGGGCAATCCACGTTTTTGGTCTATTACAATATTGAGGAAATTATTTCTTGGGTTGTAATAGTCTTCAGCATCACCTACAAATCCTAAAGTGTTGAATAGATATTCGTTTAACATTGATATCAAATAGGTAGGATTTTTCGAGTCAGACAAGGAATATTGGAGTGTTTTTCCCATCTGATCTAGCTTCTGGAGATATTCATTTATTTTCAGATTTGGAAACTCGAGGTTCTCTGCTATTTTGAGACACTTTTGTACCAGACTGTATGAGGGATTTGTTGCAAATGTAACCCATTCTGCAACATAGGGATCAAATTTTTCGTTCATACTCTATTCAGATATTTTTGAGGTTCTTTTAGTTCTCTGGTATTTGGTGGATTTTGAACTAGGATTTCGTATGTTTTTTTACCAAATTTTTGGAAAACTGAACTTGTGAAATCCCTTCCCATACTTTTTCGCACTTGATAGGACGAGATGTCTGTACTTGCAAATGTGGTCAGATAGTTTTGAAAATCTGCGTCGTTGTTGAGGATGTTTTGTACTGCAAATTCTGCAAGGCCTTCTGTAGTAGTAAAAACAGCATGATGGGATTGAATTGGGTTCAACCAGCTTTGATATATCTCAAGAAGTTGGGGGACCATATCTGAGATTTTTGGATCAATCTCAACCTTTGTAAATGTCATCACATCAGGCCCTAAAACATTGACAATGAAATTATCAGGATTTAATGCAAAGAACAGATTTGCTCTCTTTGCAGTTGGGAATTCATCAGGAACTGGTTCGAGTTGCAGATACTCTGAAAGGTTGTTGGCAGTTTTATCATCTAAATCTAAAATAATTTTGGCAAGGGTTTCATTTAGAGCGTTAACCTGAGAAACAGCTTTTTTGTTTATTTCATGAAGATTTGTTTGAATAGAATGAATTTGTTCTTCTAATACTGCCATCTTTAATGCACCTGTATATCCAGAATTTACAATTCCAAATTTTGCATCATAAGGGGGGCCTCCCTTATAGAGAATAATCTGAGGATATCTACCAAGAACAAACTTGTTAAGGTATACTGTTGAATCAAGGAAATCGCCATACGTGGTAGAAATTTTTGAAAGATAGGCTTTGGCATATGTAGAGTAGACTAGAAATTTTGTAGTGTCCTTTTCAATTAATGATGTAATCTGTTTAATATTTTCAGTAGCTATAGCATCAAATAAACCATCAACAAAATCAGCAGCATCACCTATTGCAAAAACCTTTTTTGCCTTTAGCTTTTTGAAGTCTCTCAAATCTGAGAGCTCTAGTTTTAGTTCAGGTGAAATTTGAATTCCTGTAAAATCGGAAACTTTTTGAGTCATCTCTGAAAAAATTTTTTCAGATAAGGTACTTAGATCTTCAAAAGCTGCAGTAAAATTTTGATCTTCCTTAATTTTGGTACTTAATGTTCCAATTTCTTTTTCTTCATTTAGTTCAACGGCAAGTTGATCCATTAATGCCACTGCAAACTCTTCTAACTCGTCCAATCGATATGCTTTTGACTAAAACCAATTTAAGATTAACTTTTTGAACAGAATAATTTTGTAAAAATCGAAAAAAGTGATTATGAAGAAGAATTTTCTTCAAGTATTTTTTGAATTCTTGATACAAATGAAACATGATCAGTATCAGGTTCCATGCTTACTAAAAGCAAATCACTTTTATCCAAATAAAATGTGAATCTTTTGACCTTTTCATATTCTGCCATTGAATATTTTGCTTTTCCAACCCATTCACCCATTTTCTTACGTGAATTCCACCGGAGTATTGCTTGATTTACTGTCTCGTGAGTTATTCTTTCTGGAAGATGTGTGTCCAAACCTTCTTGCATTCCTCCTGCAATGTGTTCAGCCCACTCATTATACACTGAAGCAAATCTGATTTTAGGATCTATCTGTAAAACCTGTGAACACAATTTTTTATAATCCACGTTTCTGAGATGTGCTGGTAGGTTTAAAAATTGACCTTATCTAGACGCGGCCAAACAAACAGTTAAAAATTTGTTTTGTGTGAGTTATCCAATGGTAAAATCATACTCCCAAAATGCTACAAAGACAATATGCTGGAATTGTGGTGGTGAAATTGAAGAATACCATAATGAAAATTATAAGGGAAAAAGAGGACGTTGCCATAACTGTGGTGTTGATTTTCCGTTCGAGTAGTTTCGTGTAAATATTATCATCGATGATTAGGCTTCTGGTTCTATGATCCTATCGATATTGGTGACTGCTTTGATAATTCCTAGAAAGTTGCCATCCTGATCATCAACTCTCAGACAGATATCAGCTGAATAAACTCCAGCGCTTTCATCGAATTCAACTGACGTTATGTGTATCATATCAGACTTGGCCCTTTGCCACCAAGGTTCGTCATCTTGTCGGTAATCAGAGGTCTTGCCAGTTTGAGCTACATTTGCACCGTAAGCATTTGTCACAAAAATCTCTGCATACACAACATATCCGTAATCTTCTTCATGAAAACTAGCACTTTGTCGTAACAGATCCGAGACATCATTTTGTATAAGCTCAGACATGAAAGGAGTTATCGTATCCCATTCTGCAGAAACCCATTCTTCATCTTTTTCGTCAATATAGAGATACACGTTATCTATTTCATTAAATTCTTGATTTGAAGATATTAGAGCTTGGTGTATCAAGGGATTTGTACTAAGTTTCTCAATTCCTTTTACTTCAAAAGTAAGTTTTTCGATGTCAGGTGTTCGCGTATCTTTGTCAACCATACTTTGATCAGAAGCTTGAGGAATCTTCAAAATGTCTTTATCAATTAGCCATTGAAGCGCATTTATGAAATCTGCATCACTAATCTGATCTTCACCCCACCAGAGAGCTGTATTCTTAATCCAGGTTGGAATAGGAGATTCTTCAGCTGATGCAAATAATGATGAAACTATAATGACACTAGTGAAAATTGAAAGTATGAACGGATACTTTGGATTCACTGTTTGGATAAGCCCTCATACAATTTAATATTATTATTTGTGATTTTTGTAACATTTACAGTTCGTATCGAACGTTAATTCCTCTGTTTCTATCATAAAAAATAGAAAGGTCGTGATTATATGAAAATTAATGGGTTTTGATGATGATGAGAAGCAGATACAGAAGAAAATTAGTTGGATTTCAAATCAGATTAGAGAAACAAAAATCCAACTTAATCGACAATACCAAGAGCTTAAGGATGCTCTCAAAGAACAAGAAAAATTACGAAATAAAAAATAAGAGAATTTAAGATCCTCTAGAAAGGTTAAACAACTACGTCTTCTTAATTTCGGGGGTTTTCCAATCTCCTATATTATACCCGTCACGTCTAAGATACTTCAAGGTGAGCTTGTAAACGAGTTCATCGTGTTCTACTTTTTCCAAAAGCTCGCTCCATAACACTTTGCCTTTCTCATCAATTTCCTTTTTTAATTTTGTATTCATAGATTCAGCAATTTCTTCGCATTGGCTGAATGTTTTTCCATTCTTATAAGCTCGCGTTCGAATATCACAACTATCCAAATTTTGAAACCACTATGAACGTGTGTTAAGTTACTAATAACAATTTGAAAATTTTTATTGTTTATTCAATACAATATTAGATACATTGGATGCTATGTTAGAAGAAGAAATGATTGACTTGTTAACATTTTATCTTCAGAATCCTGACTCTCCAGAAATTCCTGGAAAGCGAAAACGGGTACTAGAGATAGGCAATGAACTTTGTTCAGACGGAGGCGTTGATGCAATGGAAACCATGTATTTTGCATTAGAGAATCGTATTAAAGATGAGATAGGAAAAGATCCAAAATCATGTCGTTCTTGGTGGAATGGTATTACTTCTGAATGGAATTATTGAAACAGACAAGTTTAGGCTTAACTTAAATCCGATCGTAGAATAAAGGAAATAGAATATTGCAGCAAAGCGTGTATGATCTATACAATATGGGTTTGACTAGCCTAAATTTAGGAAACCCAAAAGAGGCACTATCATATTTTAGCAGAGTTCTCAAGCTTGAACCTGATAACAAAAAAGCACTTGTCAAAAAAGGAAATGTTTTAGGAAAACTTGGCAAGTATTCCCAAGCAGTATCATTTTATGATAAAGCATTGGCACAAGAGCCAGATGATTTTCTGGCATTGATTAACAAAGGTTTGGCACTACATTTTCTGGAACGATATCATGAGGCAATTTCTTGTTATGATATTGCGTTACAACTCAAACCAAATAATGTGACTGCCTTGTACAATAAATCCTCAAGCTTGATTAGACAAAACAAAATCAATGAAGGTTTACAAATTTTGAAAACTGTTGTGGATCAAGACTTTTCCTATAAAGCTAAGGCCAAGTTTGATATTGATTTTCAGGGAATCAAACACCTAAATGAATTCAAAAGGCTTGTCTTATTCTAAAACCGGATTTTATGTTTAAAAAACAATAAAACCAAAATAAAACAATGGTCATACAGCGAATCGTTTCATTTCTGCCAAGTGCAACTGAATTAATTTATGAACTGGAAGCTGGAGACAGGCTTTATGGTGTTACTCATGAATGTGACTATCCTGACGATGCAAAATCAAAGCCTCGTGTAATAAATTCTGTTTTTGATCATCAAAATATGAGCAGCAAACAGATCGACGACAAAATCATGGAGCTAACAAATGCAGGGCAGGAAATCTATTCACTGGATGAAAAAAATCTCATAGCATCAAGACCAGACCTGATAATCTCACAAGATATCTGTGAGGTTTGTTCAGCTCATACAAATCAGGTGAAAAAGGCAGTTAGTATACTAGAAAACAAACCTCAAGTGCATACACTTCACTCACACAGCCTTTCTGGAATCTTGTCAAGCATAAGAGATGTGGCAAAAATCATAGGAAAGGAGGTGAAGGGAGAGCAATTAATTGCATCACTGAAAAAGAAAACTGATTTTATCTCAGAAAAAAAAATTGATTATACTCCAAAAGTTTTGTGTCTAGAGTGGCTAGAGCCATTTTTTTCGTCTGGTCACTGGGTACCAGAGATGGTGCGAACAGCTGGTGGACAAAATCAGATAACCAAAGATGGGGATCGTTCAAGACGCTTGTCATTTTGGGAGCTAGAAAGTTGTGATGCTGATGTTATAGTATTGATGCCGTGTGGCTTTGATGTTGGTCGCACAATATCGGAATACAAAAAAATTCTTCGAGACGATGAGAGTTGGAATTCACTTCGTGCCGTACAAGACAAAAAGGTCTTTGCAGTAGATGCAAATTCTTACTTTAGCAAGCCAAGCCTTAGGACATTTACAGGTGTTGAGATCTTAGCAAAGATTCTACACCCACAAGACTTTGGGGATTTGGCTGTTCCAGATAACTCATTTGAGAAAATCGAATCTTAGTTCGTATTAGATGTTAAAATGAATTATTCATACAAGTGTTCCCCATCCACTAGCAATTAACTTTAGAGCAGTAGAAGGTTTAACACATGCAGCTGAACCATCCCTAGATTTCAGAATAAGGTCTAGTCCTTGTTTACAAGTTACCTCACTTGCGGGTATTCCATTTTCCATTTGAGCTCTTGGAGACATTTTTGTTATACTCATCATGCCTAATGGGATTGGTCTAATAGTGTTCGGATCATCTGCATGAATCTGAACCTCAAACTCTAGACATTTACCTGCAGGCAGGGTTACACCTATAACTCCAGGAGGAAAAACTAATACAACTTCTTTATCTGATGCTACCACCATATCATCTAAATTTACTACTTCTACAGCACAGCCCTCAAAAAGAAACACATACTTTCCTGGAATTTGTGATTCGGTAAAGAAGCCCCTCTTTGTTTGTAATTCACCCATAGCCATAGGTGTTATTGTTGGCATCGAGATTTGCGCTTTTCGTATTTCCTCTCTTCGTATTTCCTCTTTTTGTTCTCTTAGTTCCGGTAGCACTTGATTGAGTTTTTCATACCGGTCATCTTCATCATTTTCCCAAACAGAATCATTGTACAATAGTACACAATCTCCCATGAATTTATGATATACATAGCGCACACTGAAAGTACTTTCGCCTAAAGTGATGTAATCATCGTACACAGTCTCACACTCTTTAAGCTCTGCTTCTGTTAACTGTCTTTCAAGGTGTGAAAGATCCACAGCTAGGCCTGTTGCTTCAAATTCTGATGATCCCGCTGATCTCGGAGTTGCCGTCATAGATGAACTACTCCTTTCGTCCAACTCCATGGAAAACTTGAATGATGTGCCAAGTATCAATATTCTAATAGAGTTAAGATCGTCTACACGAATTTGTGTCTCAAGTCTATAACAAGTGTTTGGCGGTATATTACCAACTGTAGATTTTGCAAGTGACATTTCTTCTATGTCTGATACTGCTGTCACGTCGTCAAACATTATAGGTTCTTCTCCAGCACAAACCTCAAAAGCAATTACGTACTTGCCTGCAATTTGCGATTCTGTAATAGTTTTTGGTACAACTTTCGCATCAGTGCCTACCGCTCCAGCGTCAAAGTAATTACCAGATAATCCAGATGTTAACAAAGGGAGAATTACAATTAGTGATAGATACTTTTTGAAAATTTGCGATACAGAATGTTTCATTTTAGAGAAATTAACTTCTTGTGTTCATATATTAAAAGTTCTGAAATGATTTATGAGCTATATCGATTAAAAACAATTCTTATCAAAAATAATCTAAATAAAAAGAAACAAGTATGTAGGAGAAAAATAGAAGATTAGTAATGAAGCCATGTTCTTGCCATTGTGGTTGTAACAGTACTTCAACAGAAGATGTGTGTCCCGATTGCAAAAATGGGGATTGTTTAGGTATTAACGTGAAAACCTAGTAGGGAGTACCTTTTTCCCTTTGGTTTTTGAACGCGTCAACATACCATTCAAACTCATCTAAAAATCGATCAACTCTTTTATCATAATTTTTATCAGCCAGTTTTCCATTTTCGTCAAAAACATTCTGAACTCGTGAGATGGAGAATGACGATGAAATTGAAGGTGCTCCTAATTCAGCAAAGATAATTCTTAGTTGTTGTGCTGCAGTAATCCCACCAAATCCTCCCACTGAATAAGAAACTATTGCTGAAGGTTTGAAAAAATATTCTTCCAAAAAGTAATCCAAAGTATTTTTTAGCACTGAGGAGGTACTGTGATTATATTCTGGTGTTATAGGCATGTAACCGTCTGCCTCCTTTATCATTTCTCTAAGATCTTTTAGTTTTTGAGGAGGTTCTTTCATCTCCTTGTACATTCTATCAAGAAGTGGGAGATTCAGTTCCATGGGATCGATAAAAAAAACAGTATGATTCCGTTCCTTCAGTTTCTGTTCCAACCATCGTGCAACCTTTATTCCTTGTCTATCGCTTCTAACAGAACCGACGATTACAGCTATTTTGGCCATGCTTGTTTTGTATTAACTCCGTTTGATGAAGCTTATCCAACCTCTTAAGGCATCAGTGGATTTTACCATCATCGGAGCATTTTGTTTAACAAATTCTAGCTCATCTGAGGAAGATTTTGGAGTATTTTGCTTGTAATTATCAAATGTCTTTTTACCATCATAATCTACAAATGCAATCCTTGCACCGTAATCATCAGGTTCTAGCATACAAGCATCACCCGTTACTGTTCCTAAGTGATGAGGACAAGAAAGAAGAGATTCACCTAATTGATTTGAAGTTGCTACTTCCATCTTTTTCAGATCCGGCGCAAGCTCGTTAAAATCTGCAAAAAAGTAAAATGCACCGTCTGGTCGAGTCGCTTTTATTCCATCTACTTTGTTCCATTCATCACTTAAGTAATGACCCATTATACGGTGAATATCCCTTGTGATATCGAGGTATTCGTCAATCTCGTCATTTGGTTCGTATGCATCTATTGCGGCATATTGAGTAGGTGTAGAAACATTTGTGTATACTGTAGCTGCAACTTTTTTGAAATCCTTTTGTAATTTTTCAGTGCTTCTAGTTGGTAAAATACAAGAGCCAAGTCTGTATCCGCCAGCTGATCTATCTTTAGATAAGCCATTTGTAACGAAGGTGCCCTCAGGATAAACAAGGCCCATACTAGTAAAATTATTCATATCATAAGTGTCAAGAGCATAAATTTCGTCTGCGAGAACGAGAATGTTTCGGCTTCTACATACCTCAGTAATCTTTTCCAACTCTTTTTTTGAATAGACTATTCCGGTTGGATTATGAGGATTATTCAAAACTAACATGTGTTGTTCCTCATCTAGTTTTGAAGTAAAATCATCCAAATCCTCTGGCTGAATTCTGTAGTTTGATTCAGGTTTTAGATGAAAAGTATGGAAATGTTTGTTAGTTAGAATGATTTGCGGTCTGTATCCTATCCATGACGGGGATGGAATTATTACGCCACCTTTAATGATATTTACAAGAGTATTAAGCAGGTCTTTAGTTCCTGGTCCTATTACTATTCTATTAGGATCAACATTAAGTCCAAAATGTCTTTTGTTAAAACCGGCAATTGCTTTTCTGAGCTCGAAGATTCCCTCTGCTGCAGAATAATGTCCTTGATCTGCATTTTTAGCTAGCGCATCTACAAGAGGTTGAGGTACGTGAAAAGGCGATTGACCAAATCCTAAGGCATAGTATTCCTCGTGACAGCCTCCATCAGCACACTTTTTTCGCTGTTCAGCAATCATTAATCCTACTTTGAGGTTTTCAGGCATTACGATTTTATCAACGTGTGATTCAACTAGAATTTCTCTTGTTTCTTTCATGTTCTAATCCTATAGCAACACTTGGAACATCTGATTGCCAATTAATCTGTAAGCGGCTTGACAATTCCCGCAAGTTAAAAGTTTGTTTGGTAGCAATTTCAATTCAACTTTGACTTTATCAAGTTCACATCTTGGACAAAATTTACCAGAGCCCACTTGGGTCCAGATCGCATTATGGAATTTAAGAATTTTAGCATTAATCAACACGTGATCAAGTGTAAATAAGAAAAATCATAATTATTGCAGGAATCAAGGTCGTACCACTTGTTATCTTTCAAAGTAGCTCCTACTTGCATGACGCTCTGATTTTTTGATTGCATTAAAAGATTTTTCCAAATTATTTGATTGTAATGATCTGGAAAAATCATTATTAATTCTAAATGGAATCAAATGATGAAATGTCAATGAAAAGCATAGAAAAAAACAAGCTAGCATGGAAATGTTATAGATGCAATTTAACATTTAGAGAGGAATCTCACGCTATTATACACAATGACATCTCAAGTCACTCCACACGACAAATAGAATTAATCACGGTTTAAAGAAAACTCTTCATTAACTTTCGTATCAAATGTTAGTGGGAATGTTCTTTCAATAACTGCCAGATTCCAATAACATTACCTTCAGTATCTGCCACTCTAGCGTACAAACCAAAGTCACCTACTTTCATAGTAGGCATTACAACTTTACCTCCAGCAGATTCTATTTTTTTGATGTGTTCATCTACTGACGGAACATCTATGACAATCAAAGGATGTTCACCAGTAGGATCCTTCTTCAATAGTCCACCATTAATTGCTCCAGGTTCTGTTGGCATCATTGTGTTTGGATCAGTTTTGCAGGTAGTAGCTATATAGTAATCCATATCTGCGAACTTGTTTATTTGCCACCCAAATACATCTTGGTAAAACTTTTGGGCTCTTTCTTGATCATCAAATGGAATCTCAAAATGCATTACTTTATTCATTGTTATTCTAGGAATTTTGGTTTCAATTAAACTTGATCAAATCAGTTAACAGTTCGTATCAAATGTTAATGCAAGAATCTAGGAATTTTCTTGGCTAAATGCGAAATAGAAACTCTTCCAGGACCTGCTACTATGATTAACAAGACTCCAGCAAGGAGCATAAGGTCTATTGCAAAGCCACCTTCTCCAGTTAGATTTGATGCTCCTTTTACATGGAATATGGCACCTAGTATGATGATAGATAAAATTGACGAAGAGATTCTTGACAAAACGCCAATGATTAGAAGAATACCACCAATTGTTTCTGCTAAAGCTATTGGAATCTGCAGCTCAACTGGCACACCAATATTTGTTAGAAAACCCGCAAAACCTGGATCGAATTTCCCTGAACCTTGAACAATAAAGATTGTAGCTATAGCTGCTCTCAAACCCATAAAGGCTATATCGAAAAGTTTGTTTTCTCTAAATTTTGCTTCTGTCACACGTGAGCGTTTCTGAATTGATAATTTAATTCATGTGGTAAAAAATCAAGTTTCATAATATTGACGTTAACAGTTCGTATCAGATGTAATTTCTAAATTTTATAATTCGGTCCAAACAGACGGGAGTAAAATACAATCCAAAAATTGTATGCAGTAGCTTAGACCGAATAGTAGATAACATTGGCTTTTAGTATATAGCAATTTTTCCAAATCTTTTTGTTTGTAACAATTTAGAAAATGAAAGTAGAAGTTTTGGTAACTTGGAAAAACGCCTAAATACAATTGTGTAATCAATGTTTTAAATTGCTTGCATTAAAAACATTGAAAGAAAAACTACCTGAACTTGAAGCGATAATAAAAATTACAGATGAGGGAAATCTACTTGACTATGATGTTTCAAGATCATTTATGAATGAAAATGATTTCAAATCAATGGAGTATATTACAGATTTAGTTTCCTTGAGGTTTAGAATAGGAGAATTCTCACAATTATTTGGTGGCCTTAAATCAACCATTAACAATTTTGAAGATAAGATCATGGTTTCAAAATCATTGAAAAATGATAACATTATGGTTTTGATTTTACCTGCTAATACTAATTTAGAAGAATTGAATCAAATTCTATACGACATTTGATCAAATGTAAATCAATCTAGAATTTTTTCTTTAATACAACAAACCACGCTTTTGGTTTGAAATCTAGAGTTCCATCAAAAAAAGTCTCCTTAATGATATCTATATCAAAATCATTACTAAAAGTATCAACTATCTCCTGTTCGGATAATCTGTTAGGCCCATCATCTTTAGGTAGCTCTTTCTCCTTTATGCTCATACATTTTAGGAACAAAATTCCATTTTTGTCCAAAATTCGTTTAATCTGTTCTAGATAATTCGATCTCCGTGAATTATCAAACAAATGAAAGCATCCTCTGTCAAAAATAAAATCAAAGCCATTGTCAGGTAGTTTTGAATTTAAAAAATCATCTGCTACAAAATTAACCTCATTTGAGAGTTTTTTTGCTTTTTCTATTGCACTTTCTGATAAATCAGTACCAGTAACATCAAAGCCTCGCTTAGCTAACTGCGATGCTTGCGTTCCAGGACCAGTACCAAGATCCAAGAACCTGCCTTTTGAGAGATTTCTTGATTTAATTTCATTATCTAAATCATGATCTAAATTGGTTATGTACCAAGGAAGTTTTTCAATTTGAGTTTCCTGATAATATGCATCCCATTCTGAGGAATCTTTTGGAATATCACTTCGCTTCATCTCATTCATGTTTTTAGAACACATGAAATTCATTAACAATTTGTATTAAATGTTAAAAAAATTGAAGGGGGTTTTGTAGAATTATTTCAGCCCTCTGGTAATTTAGTTTTGGTCTATTTTTCCTGTCTCTCTTACTACATCATCGAAAGTCATGAGTGGAACGATTTTGACTTCGTTAAAGCTTGCCACACCACTATCAATTGCTAATTGCTGGATTAGATGTGGATCCTCTGCATCAACTATCCAAAGGAATGTGTGCTCTAGTCCTGAATGATATCGTCCAATTACATTGTTTATTTTGTATCTTGAACAATCAGCTTTCATGTCTTTTTTACTGATTTCTTTCACTATCTTTCTAGACTCAGCATTGTTCAGTGGACAATCTTTAATCTCATGTCTTCCATAGATTCCATATAACGCCATACTTTCACCTCCTCAAATCGACTTGAAACTTTCCGCAATGTTTGCAGATGAGTGCAACAAGGTCTCCTCCTGGTCTTTGTTTTACAGGTTTCCAATCATGTTGGTACTGCATTGATTCCATTATCTGATGACTAACCAAAATCTGGTCCTCCTGGGGGTCCTGATGGTCTCTTTTTCTTTGGGATTACGTCTGGGATGATATCCGGCAATCCCAATATCGCTATTGTAATTGCCTTCAATCTTTTGTCACTCCATCAATCATGGACTTGTACGATTCTTTAGAAGAAGCGCCTATCTTCTGTGCTACTATCTTTCCCTTATGGAATATTGCAAGGGTTGGTATGCTCATGATGTTATACTTTGAAGCAAGTTCGCTGTTCTGGTCGACATTGACTTTTACGAACTTGACCTTTCCTACGTATTCTTTTGAAATCTCTTCCACTACAGGTGATACCATTCTGCAAGGTCCACACCATTCTGCCCAAAAGTCTACAAAGACCGGTAGATCAGAGTTAATGACCTCACTTTCCCATTCTTGTTGGGTGATTTCTTTGATTGTTTGTGTTATACTTACCATAGTATAGTAACTATAGAAAGGTTATTTATAGTAGCTAGTGAATTAGCTGTAAGTAGATGAAGTTTTGGTAAGTTACCAGTTTGTATGTGACGTTAACTAAAACCAGCTCACCAATTTTTCCCATGATGGTTTATGTTGAGTTATTTTTTAAAAAATTAAGAAGCTTGTCGATAATTTTTACGTGATCTGCGCTAGTTTCAGTACTTACTAACATCAAATTTTGTTCATTTACCGGCATGGTGATTTGTTTTACTTTTTTGTATTGAGTAAAAGAGAATTCTGGATCACCTATTCGATGAGAAAATTTTATTCGAGTATCCCATCTCTGGCTTGCGTAAAAAAGTGACATATTGATTTCGGCAGTACTTAGAAGACTTGAAGTATTTTCACGGTAACCTCCCGCGATTCTTTCACCATACCTGCTCAATATTATGGCAAAACGTATGTCAGGATCTATGTCCATAGCATCTTTGCACAGTTTTTCATAATCCATTTTTCGTCCTCCTGAATCTCCTCTTATTCAGTTTGGTGCTAATGTGTAATTTAATGTTGTATGCCGGAGGTGGGTTTCGAACCCACGACCTCCAGATTATGAGTATTACCCTTTGTGGAGACTGGCACTCTAGGCCAGCTGAGCTACTCCGGCACAGTTCTCGCCTAATTTTTGTTGCAATTAAACGATTCTAAACCGGTTTACTAATTAGCAATTTTTTTCCATTCAGGATTCAAGTTTTTTACCCATTGGAATTTTTTTTGTAGTGTTGCAGTGTAAAGTTTCTCCCACTCAGCACCAACTTCATCAGTCCAAGCCTTGAAAATTCTTGGATCTATATAATTTCGAAGTGACGTACCTAGATTGTAATCCCGTGTCTTTTCAGTAAGATCAATTGCAAGCTTTATTTTTTCTTCTCGTAATCCAAGCTTTTCCTTTTGTTTTTCAGTCTTTGGTTTTGTTTGACGAATTTTTTCTATCATGTCTTTTTTCTTCTGTAAAGCCTGTTCGAATGTTTTAGGAATTGTTCTTTTGTGGTTACACTTAATCGCAGATTGAAGATTTGCCATCTTGGCATGATATATCTTGACGTTTGGAGATTCTGACTGTATCTTGTCATGTTTTTTAAGATAATCAGTTACTTCAGTGGACGCTAGATAAGTTCGAAAGACTTTGGCAGTTAGATCCTTCGCTATGTTTCCATAAAACGAATTTACGTGCCGTGAAGTGATTCCATCAAAGATCAATTCATCATGTTTTTTCTTTTCTGTTAGTTCTTTGAGGTTATCATAAAGTTGCTTGTCTTGGCCATCAGCAGGCACGGATTCTTGCCATCTTACGCTGTCTTTTCCTAGGAAATCAAAGTCAATTTTATGATCTGACAGTTTTATGTGTTCAACCCTTAACGTAGTAGCACCAACAGTATCTGCCTCATCAGGATCTTTTTCATCACCTACTCTCATTGCTGTTCTGTAAATCAAATAGCATACAGTGGCAATTCCCCTCTGTTTTGGGTCCTTGTTTTTCATACCCTTTATCATCTCTAACTTGACCTTTTCAATTTGAGAGCCGAGTTTTGCTGCCTTGTCATACTTTACCTGATCCCTTTGTTGTTTTAGGTCAGATGTATCTGAGAGCCAGACATACTTGCGTTTATCAGAAAGATAATCAGTCCAGCTTGCAAGCCACATAGAATCTCTGTCATGAATTATCTTTCCCCAATTTCCTTCAGGGACTTTGGCTTCTTTACCCAGATTCAAAGTAACATCTTTTTTTGTAATTCGTGGTTTCCACTTTCCCCTAATAGGATGATCTCCTCTACCTATGAAGATCCCAGGAGGCTCGGCCATGTAATTTGCAACTTCAACTTCATTTCCATCCATTATGGCCTTGCCATACTTTTCCTTCAGTTCTTCACGAAGCTCTTTTCTTTTAGCAGCAACTGCCTTTTTCTCTTCTTTAGTGATTGTTAGTTTTAGATCATTTTCTTTGTTAACTAGTTGATAGGCATTTGAGAAATTGATATCAGAATATGAGGCATTTTTAAATTTTGCAGGTAATGTTTTTACAAAATCTGCAGTGAAATTTTTCTGGAAAACTTTATCCTGTACATATGGTGTGTCCTTTTTCTTTGCCCACTGGTATACCATCTCTTCCTGGTCAAGGTTGAGATCGACCTTTTCGCCATTGATCTTGATGGTGATTCCCTTGGTTTCGAAAGGAGGAGGGAAAATTATTCCATTATGCTGTAGTGTATTCCATTTCATTTCAAATCTCAACCTCTTCCTAAATTTGCGGACTTTGACAAAAATTGGTCATTTTCGGTATATCAATCTAACCACTATTTTTGATGACGTTTGGTGTGAAGAGATTTGATGAGAATGAGGCCAAATATTGGGAATATTAGGAGCTAAATAGTTCCTTTTTCAGATAATTCTCAAATTCACTGTCAGTCTTCATCTTTTTTGCCTCAAGGAACATTGCTGCGTCATTTCCCACTATGTATCTTGGAAGGGGATCATCAGCCTCAATTGCCTTGATTATTGTATTTGCGACTTCTTTTGGGTCTGTCCCAAGCTCACCCATCATCTTGATCCCTTTTTGTACCTTTTCTGAAATTTCCTTGTAGGGAGAATCTGGTTTTGTAGCATTCTTCATGGACGAAAAGATATTTGTCTTGATAACTCCTGGCTCGATGATTATGGTTTTGATTCCAAATGGTGACATTTCATATCTCATGGACTCACTTAATCCTTCAAGTGCAAACTTTGAGCTGATATAAGCAGGTGTTCCAGGGAAACCAATTCTGCCTGCAAGAGAACTTAGATTTACTATAATACCAGAATTTTGCTTTCGCATAATCGGTGCAACTTGCTGAATCATTCTAACTATTCCAAAGAAATTAGTTTCAAACTGAGCCTTTAGTTCATCAACAGAAATGTCTTCAATACATCCAAAAAGAAGATAGCCAGCGTTGTTAACTAGAACATCAATTCTGCCTTTTTCAGATTCTATTTTACTTACTGCATTTTTGATAGAATCTTCTTTGTCAACATCAAGTGGAATCGTAACAAGTTTTAGATTTTCTTTTTTTGCGATATCTAACAGCTTTGTTGCCTTGTTGGTGTCACGCATTGTTGCATATGTGAAATAGCCTTTTCTTGCAAGTGCAAGTGAGGTTTCAAAACCTATACCACTTGAACTGCCAGTTACTAAGGCTACTTTTTCCATGTGTAACGATACCAAAATGGCACTAAATTTGTATGTTTTTTGTTAAATTCTCGTTCTTTTCGAAAACAGTAAAAGCAATGAAATCCATAATATATCATGATGCCAGATAATACTGACGATTCTATTTTTTCGTCAGGAAAGCCAAAAAGCATTCCATGGTTCTACTTTCCTCTGGTACTTGGTATTATTGGCATGATTATTATTTTCAAGTGGTTTTCGTAGATTTTATACCAAAGGTTTGTCTCCCTCGTCCTAGTCCCCTGTACAGGGGTAAGAGCGATCAATTAATCTTAGATTTGTAAAAAGGTCGAAACGATTATCTACCGAAAGGGTTAGATCGAAATCAATGGCATCTACATCAAGCTACATTAGAGAGGTTAATAGATCTCATAGAAAATTTGCTGCCGCCCTTAAGAACGCAAATGGAAGACAAAAA
>JAEHKU010000011.1 GCA_016838825.1 Nitrosopumilales archaeon
ATTATATGCTGCATGCCGTGAGGTCGAGACCCCAAGAACTCTTAAGGATATTGCCGGGACGATGAATATTAAAAAAGGAGATCTAGCAGCATGTTACAGACTATTAGTAAAGGAATTAGACTTGAAGATACCCGTAGTAGATTCAGTACAAAATGTGGCCAGAATTGCTAGCAAAATAGGACTATCCGAAAAAACAAAGCGTCATGCAATTGACATTCTTAGAAGAGCTGAAGAAACTAAAATCTCAGCTGGAAAAAATCCTATGGCATTGGCAGCAACTGCTTTGTATATTTCGTGTGTTATAATGGGAGAGGGGCATACACAAAGAGATTTTGCAGAAGCTGCTAACATAACCGAAGTAACCATTAGGAATAGGTACAAAGGACTTTTTGCATTGATAAAAGACTAACACCCTTTTTAAAAAATATAATAGTTCTTATACAGCCAGATTAGCCCAAAATTATGTCAGAAAGAAAAATGTACCCTATAAAGTGTGCCGATTGTGGCAAAGACGCAGAGGTACCTTTTGAACCAAAAACAGACAGACCAGTATATTGTAGAGAATGTTTACCTAAACATCGCTCTAGCGGTCGAAGATTTTGAGCTAAATTTGTTTAAAGTAATTTAATTCAATTAGCTTTTTTTCCTTTTTTTCAAATTTACATTTGATATGAACTGTCTGAAGAATTTATGAGCTCAGACGTGTTGACATAAATCTACTATAGTTTAAATTGTACAGAAAGGATTTTTTACCGATCTTAATGTCTGTACCATCTCCTAAAAAAGTTGGAGATTTGGAATACGTAATTGAACGGGATTCTTCTAGAGGAATGAAGGTTCCAGTTACAATTTTTGCAAATGAAACATTGATGCAAAAAATGGTAACTGATAGAACAATTAGACAAGCAATCAATGTGTCTACACTACCAGGCGTACAGAAGCATGTAGTAGTACTGCCTGATGGACATGAAGGATATGGTTTTCCAGTAGGAGGTGTAGCAGCCATGGACGCTGAAGATGGTATGATAAGTCCTGGTGGAGTTGGCTATGACATAAATTGTGGAGTTAGACTTTTACGTACAAATCTTACCGAAAAGAACCTAAGACCAGTACTTAGGGAGCTAGTTACTGATCTCTTCAATTCTATTCCTTCTGGAGTTGGTTCAAAGGGAGCCGTTAGGTTGAATCCTTCGCAACTTGATGAGGTCTTGGTGCGAGGAGTCAAGTGGGCAATTGACAACGGATATGGTTCAAATAATGACGCAGATGTTTGTGAAGAAAATGGAAGCATACCAGGTGCTGATCCATCCAAGGTTTCAGAGAGAGCACGTAAACGTGGAGCACCACAACTAGGAAGTCTAGGGTCAGGAAATCACTTTCTGGAAGTTCAGAAGGTACAAAAAATTTTTGATGATGAGGCAGCAAAAAGAATGGGAATTGTAGAGGGGAATATTACAGTTCTTATCCATTGTGGCTCAAGAGGATTTGGACACCAGGTGTGTAGTGATTATCTAAGAATATCAGAACGTGCTATGTCAAAATACAAGATTACATTAGCAGACAGGGAGCTTGCGTGCGTACCTAATTCATCAGAGGAAGGAGAATCTTATCGAAAAGCAATGTTTGCTGCATTAAATTTTGCATGGAGTAATAGGCAAATGATCACACACTGGACTAGGAAATCCTTTGAACGCGTTTTTAAACAATCCGAATCGGATCTAGATATGAAACTCGTATACGATGTAGCACATAACATTGCAAAAGTTGAAAAACACAAAATTAATGGCGAGACAAAGTCTGTAGTAGTTCACAGAAAAGGCGCAACTAGAGCATTTCCTGCTAATCGTGATGAAGTTCCAGAAAAATACAGAGATTTGGGACAACCAGTTTTGGTTCCAGGTTCTATGGGTACAGGGAGTTGGATTCTCTTAGGAAAACCAAATTCTATGAATATTACCTTTGGATCTACTGCTCATGGTGCTGGCAGAATGATGTCACGTTCAGCTGCAAGAAGAAACTTTACCACAAACCAGGTCCAAAAAAGTCTTGGAGAAAAGGGAATTTTTGTTAAAGCACTAACAAGAGAGGGCATAGTAGAGGAAACACCTCAGGCTTACAAGGATGTAGATGCTGTTGTTGAGGTATCTCATCAACTTGGCATAGCCACAAAAGTAGCAAAATTAGTGCCAATAGGAGTGATAAAAGGATGACTGAAGACGAAGAACTTGAACAACTAAAAGCCAAAAGATTGAAAGAAATGCAAAAAAATTTGTCATTTAAGCAAAAGCAGGATGAGACAAAATCTAAGAAAGAAAATCAAACAAAAAAAGCTCCTTCTGCACGTCAAATCTTAGTCAGTCGGCTAGGTTACCGAGGTCTTGAAGTTCTCGAAAATGCTGAATTCCAGTTTCCAAAAGAAACTATGATGATAATAGAAAAACTAGTAGAATTAATTCAGTCAGATGATTTAACTGAGAAAATTGATGGCGGACAATTATTGACATTATTTAGATCTCTTGGAATGAACGTACGTGTAAAAACTACAATTAATGTGCAACAGGATGGAAAATTTGTTTCATTATCAGAAAAGCTCAAAATAAGTAAATCCGATACTCGGTCAATGCCAAGTGATTCAAGTTAGGAAAAATGATTCTTCAATCGTTAACTCTTGAAGTGTCTACTGCTCAATACGAAAATGATAAGGAACTTATTTCTTCTGCGCTAGAAGAGTTACAATCATTATGTAAGGCGACCGATGGTTTTTTGCTTGGCGAATCAGTGAGTAAATTTGGCTGGACATTTTTCAAGATATTGTTTAAACCACAACTTCTCTTTAGTATTCAAGACAAGTTTGGTGATATGATAGAAAGATCAAAAGGCAGAAAACCTGAACAAAAGTTAACTCAATTTATTTCTGATTTTTTTGAATCCAGAGGATGCAAAGTTAGATTAAAGGCAACAGAATTCTAAACCCTTCTTCCTCTCTTTCCACCCTTTTTTCGAGTTGTATCGTGAGGTATTGGGGTAACATCATCTATCCTTCCAATCTTAAATCCACCTCTAGCTATTGCCCTGATTGCCGCTTGAGCTCCGGGACCAGGAACCCTAGAACCCACACCACCAACGGCTCTAACTCTAATATGAAATGCTGTAAATCCTTTGGTTTTAGCAACTTCAACTACAGCGGTTGAAGCTTTCATTGCTGCGTATGGAGATGATTCATATCGGTCTGCATTAACATGCATTCCACCAGAACTGATAGAAACAGTTTCAGCTCCAGTTAAATCTGTCAAATGGACAATTGTATTATTATAACTGCTGTAAATGTGAGCTATGCCCCACTTTTCGTTCGTATTCTTTTCTGGTTCTTCTGACAACATTTGTGGAGCTAGGTATGGGTTTAAAAAACATTAGGATTGAAAATGTAGCCAACCTTTATTTTCTATATTCATCGTCTTTGTTTTTTGTAGTAAGATTACACCAATTCCTTTAGTCACGTATCCAATTTCAAATAGTCTTATTTTATTTATCTTTGCAAGACGTCTTACTTCCAATATATTCTTCGGAGGAACTGTTGCTACAATTTCATATTCTTCTCCACCATTGAACACTAAATCAAGTAAACTGATTCTATTTTTTCTTGAGAACTCCACTACAGCAGAATCAGTGGGAAGTTTTGTTATGATAAATTTCTTCTTGCTCTGTTTGCTGATATCGTGTATCGTAGAAGATAAACCATCACTCGAGTCCATTGACGATGATAAATATTTTCTAATTGCAAGACCAAATCTTAGTCGTGTGGTAGGTCTGAACACTTTTTTTTTAAACAATTTTTTAGCAGCTTTAGGAGCACTTGCCTTATTCAGAATAACATGTAAACCTGCTAAAGTATGCCCAAAGGGACCAGATGTAATGATAATGTCGCCTGCTTTTGCACCATGTCTTGGAACTATCTTCTTTGCTTTGCCAATAAGAGAAACATTAATCACAAGTTCTTTTCCTTCGTTAACGTCCCCACCGACTATCTTGACGCCAAATTCATTCGTAGCCTGACGGAAACCTATGGCTAATTTCTTTATTTTTGCAATAGAAAACTTTCTCGGTATCGAAAGAGATATGATCGCATATTCGGGTTTTACACCCTTTGAGGCAAAATCACTAACACAGGAAACTAAACTTTTTCTTGAAATTTCATTGATTTTCATTCCAAGAGGGACATCTGTGCTTTCTACTAACATGTCTGATTTTGTTACAATGGTAGTGTTGCCAAGTTGTACAGTTTCAACATCCTCGGGTACAAATTTAGATTTACTACCAAAACTATTTTGAAAGATCTTAATTATTTCTAATTCATCTAGCTTTTTCATAGCAATGTTTTACCAATTCTGTTACTTGTTTTTGCAAAGACTTTGCTTTGTCGAAATTATTTGATTCTACAGAAATTCTTATGCTGTGCTCAGTATTTGACTTTCTTACTAATATCCATGTATTATCATCAACGATTGATTTTACACCATCTAATTGGATCAGTTCACTGAAATCATGTTTTAGTTTGTCAGATAAAATTTCCATAGTCCTGTCATGAACTGATGATTCAACATTCACCTTTGTTCGAAGTAGAGTAAAATCTTCGATCATCTTTATAACATCACTAAAAGTCTGGGTTCCTACCATTGAAGCTACAAGTCCGCTAGTTAAAATTCCGTCACGGCACATATTAAATTCTGATAAGATGAAGCCAGCGCTACTTCCCTCTCCTCCAACTTTAGAATCAGTTTTTATCATCTGTTCAACTACGTTTGATTCTCCTACTTTGGATCTCTGTACTTGTCCACCTTCTTCCTTGATAAATTTCTCTATAGCTACACTTGTATCTATGCTCAAAACAAATTTTCGATGTCCAAGTTCTAGTGCCTTTGCAACACCTAAACCAAGTGATACATCTGATGATTGTTTTTTACCATCTTTCACAATGACTAATCGGTCTCCATCAAGATCAAATGCAAATCCAAGGAACCCGGACTTGGTTTTTTGAACGAGTTCAACCAGTGGATCTACAGTGGGATCAGGCCCGCTTGAAGAATGTTCAAGCTTTTCATTAATGGTAGCTATCTTGCAACCTATTTGTTCAAGTAATTTAGGAGCTACATTTACTGCCGCTCCTCCACACAGATCTAGTGCAATATTTGGGTTGGTGTTGATTTTGCCAATCAGCTTTGCCGCATCATCAATATAGTCAAAATTTTCCTTATATTCAGAACCAGATTTTTCTTTATTGAATGACCTTTTTTTTGTTAATTCATTGATTTCAAACTGGTTAATTCCCCTCCCATCTACAATGAATTTAAGACCATTCCATTCTATGGGATTGTGTGAAGATGTAATTATTAGACCAGCACCATATTTTCTAGCTTCTCTAAAAACTACTGGCGTTGGTGCCATTCCTATATTATAAACATCAACTCCACGTTCCATTAATGATGCTATTGCAGTCTCTCTGATTATTTCACTAGAAGGTCTTGTGTCGTTACCAACAACACATTTTTTTGATTTGACTAACGTTGAAAAATTCTGGCAGAACTTTATGATATCTTTAAGATTCAACTCTTTTCCAAAAACACCTCTGATACCAGAGACAGAAATTTTCACTAAATCAAAACCAGAAAGGCTTTTTATAAACTCTGATTACACACCGAACAATGCCTCGATAGCTCAGCCTGGTAGAGCGAACGCCTCGTAAGCGTTAGGCCGTGGGTTCAAAGCCCATTCGAGGCTTTGAAAAAATGTTCAAAATTAAAAATTAGTTTCTAAATTTTTCTTTCTTTCCATGTAAAGATTCAATATCAATCTCAAGTTCTTTTCCTAAATCCTTCCACCATTCAGAACTGTCTGTTGCCATACTCCCTTTCACTTAACCATATATGCTTCCTTATAGATCTGTCGGTTTTTTGTATATTATTTTAAATAAAATTTAAAATAATACATCACATGCACATTTTCCCGTTATTGTCTCTAATCTAACATCACGTAGCAGGCTTTTTCTTTTTTTTACGATAAATTATAATTATCAATACACCCCCCGCACACGCCCAGAAAACAGGCCAACGGAGTTCACTTTCTGGCATTCCAAGAAAGGAGTAAATCGTTCCACCTATGAGACCAAAGCCAATAATATCTAGAATATAGCGCATAATTGATTCATTGTCAGTATTATCTAGTTCTAAAAGTTATATTATTTTATGATAAACGGGTATCATGGATAAAATTCTGTTAATTGTTCTGATGTTTTTAATTGCAGGAATGGGAATAGGAATTTCCCAAGATCCGCCACTCTTACCAATGTTCTACACTATGTTAGGTGGTGCCATCTTAGTAATCATATATAGTGCACGAAAAAACAGAAAGGAACATCAAAGAGAAAGGCGAGAAAGTCGAGAAAGGCGAAAAAAATTCAAAAAGTAAATTCTATAATTCTAATCCAAATGAGTCTGCTAGACTCTGAAAATTTTTGTATGACTCTAGATATTGTCTACCCTTTGAAGTAATTATGAAAGTGTTTTTTCCGTCATACTCAATTTTATTGATAAGACCTGCACCAGTAAGGTTTTCAACAAACTTGCCAAGTCTAGAGTGAGATAAGTTTGCCTTTGTTAGCAGTGAGGTAGTTTTAATTCCATCTAAACCGCTCTCCTTAGTTACTTGAAGGAGATCAGCAACTATCTGCATACTGGTTCTGTATCCAACCATGCACTCACCATAAAAAACCACGATATAAGCGTATTTAAGAATAGGTACGCAATCGTCATATAGTTGGGTTGTGCATTTGTCTGAAAAGCGCTTTTTTACCTGGTATGACGATTTTTTGGGTGTTGCGTATAGATTTTATGATCTCAGAATGAATGTGGCTCCGCTTTTTACTGATCGGAAACAATCAGTCAAAATATGGCATAATGTAATTCGTTGGTGGCTAGACCATTCAATAAGAATACGATTCGTGGAGGATGGCAATAACTATTGGTTTATCATGGCAAGTGAATCTAAGCGTCCAGATACAAACATGTCATTTTTCAAACTTTTGACAAGGTCAGAACATTACGAGAGATTCAAGAAAGGTCATGAAGGGGAAGCATATCTCAGATTAGGAATTTATGCAGAAAAAACTAGCAAGGATTCAAAGGATGATGCTGTCTGTAACTGTAAACACATACTCGAGGATCATTATGATGAAGATCTAGCATCATGTATGATAGAGGATTGTAAATGCGAGAATTTTAAGAGCTTTCAGGTCACTCTTTTAAGAAAGAAAAAGACAGTGACTGATATAAAATTTCTACAGGAAGAAGAAGCTATCGATGATTCATTAGCATGGAATTGTCTTAATGCGAACAAGTATAAGAAAAAAAATAACACATAAAGAAATTTTTTATCTGAATCTATTACTGGTTTGTTCTTTCGTGGCTTCCAGGATAGTGTTCAAAAATCTTTTTTGAATAACATTTTCCACATAGTGTTCCACTTATTCCCCATTCTTTCATGGGAATAAACTTGTGTTCTATGATACCATTACAAAGTGAACATGTGACATTGCTGACCAAGTTGCACTTGATGTAGAATTTTAGTAATAAAAATCATTTTGACGATCATTAAAATTTGTAATGTTGATGTGTAATAATCACGTTAAATACTACTTATTATAATTGAAAAATATGGTAGTGAGGTGGCCAAAAGTGAACCTCCTGCAAGAATCACTTTGGTCAACCTTCTACCACTCTGTATAACTCAGGTTTAGAAAATATTCTGAACTATTTTCTTACAGCTTTCTACTTCTTGTTCTTCTTGTTTTATCTTCTTATTAATAATACGTTTCATAGTATCTTTCCAAATATGCTGTGAGAAGAAGTTGTGCTTTGTATTTGCAAGTTCAATTTCGTCATCAACTAATGTATCTTCTAGAAACTTGGTCACAATAACATCAGTAAGTTTTAAAATTCTTCGATTTAGTTTTGTGCTCTTAAATATAGTTTCAAGCATAGTAATGTGCTCCTTGAAATCACCTTTAGTTAACAGAATGTTTTCATGCAATAATCTAAAGTAAACTGCAACAAAAAATAATGTAGCATATCTTTTGGTCTTGTGGCCTCCTTTTTTCCCATACTTCAAAGCTTTTTTTGCATATTCTTTTACAAGATAAGGATACAACAAGAGCCGATAATCATCTTTTAGATCCTCATTGAATATACTATCATATTTGCTACCTCGTGGCAAAAACTGTGCTGGAGAGCTGTAAGCTTCTGTAGGTCGTTGTTCAATACCTGCTACTAACGTCTGTATTGCGTCCTTTGCAACTATTACGTTCTTGTGATTTTCTGGAAGATATGTATTGTACAGTATTTCTCCTTTAAATTCAGTCTGTTGTGATTTTGATTTACTATCGAACGAACCAGCTTGAATTTCATAAAAATATCCCAGATTTTCCATTTGTGATTTGATTGACTTATGAAAATCCATTAGTGAGACAAGATCTTTTCCTCTAACTGCATTCTGCGAGTTCCTATATTTTGTAATATTGTTTTGGTCTCGTTCGTCATCTGCTTTTATTATAGTGACTGTTATATTACCATCCAAGTTGTGCGTTCGTTTTGCATGATCTAAAATAGCATTTGACGTTTGAGCACCATTTACTATTTGTGGAGCATAAAGTAACAAAGTATTGTCACTTTGTTCTTCAAAATTACTAACTACTATTGTAATTCCGTTATTATAGTAGAAGAATTTTTGAGGTGATACTCGAAGTGTTTCTCGGAGTCCTTTATTTACTGATGTTTTAAATTGCATCCACTGTCGGATGTTAGATTCGAAGACATAATCACTATTTTTAGACACAAAATCTGTTAACTCTCGCAGTTTCAAAATACCTAATATTGTATTTTGAAATGTTAATTTTTTTATGAGTTTAATTTTCGATTTTTTACCCGAAGCAGGTTTTTTTATTCGATCCCATAGTTTTTGAATACAATCATCAATGTCACACACTTCAAATGACTCTTCTTCTTCGTATTCTACTTTCTGTTCTGTAACATAACAGCACTCGATCTTTAGGTTCTTTTCTTTTATGTTGGTCACAAGACGTGCAAGTTCAGGACGCATCTTCTTAACGTCTCTATTGAGTAATCTCTTGACATCTTCCTTGAATTTAGCAATAGATTCCATGGAATGTGATGAGCCATATTTTGATTGAAATAACCGTATTTTGCCCTCAGAAAAATCGACTGGAAGGTATGCATCAATCCCCAAATCATTTGGACCATCAATTATGGCATCAGCAGCATCATCTGCTGTTGCCTCAAAAACCCGAGTTAGTACCCAATGTAAAAAATTATGTCCCTTTTCTACTTCATTTTTTCCACTTTCCGAGTATTCTCTTATGCTGCTGCGTACATTTTCAGCAAAGCCTTCAAGAGGTTTATTGTTAATAACTTGTAATAAAATTGGGTGAGAGTCGGGTATGTATTCTAACAAACCACCTGTTAGTTGCGCTGTCAAACAAATGGCTTAATTTTTCATGTAATTAGAGAAGCTGGTAATTGTATTATCCATAACAAATCTCATTTGTTAGAGGTGAGGATGGGATTTGAACCCATATAGGTTCGCTCTGCAGGCGAACGCATAACCACTCTGCCACCTCACCGCAGTCAAAAAAGTCAATAAACAACAATTAAACCCTTTAGTTTAAAATTTTGCAAATGGCTTTGCTGCAAGCTTTACATCCTTAGCTTTGACAGTCTTTCTACTAGCGTGACTTGCCAATTCTACGGCATTTTTAGCTATTACAACACCAATTTCCTCAAGTATTCTTCTTAGCTCATCTGCCGATTCATCACTTACACGCTCTGCGCCTGCTTTTTTCAAGATTCGATACATAGCAGAAAGGCCAAATTCGGAAGCTCTCATGATGTAATTTTTACTATCCTTGATAAAAGAATTCAAGTAGAAAAAATACCACGCCGTAATCGATTTCTGCAGACTATTTTTAGGGGATTCTAAGAAATGAAACTATGACATGGCTTACTGATGTTCATATACATCTGTCTGACGACGTCTATTTTGATGATATTCCAAACATCCTTGTCAGTATGGAAAGAATGAAAATCCGTGCTTGTTGTGTCTCAATGGATTTTCAAACCTGTCAAAAAACACTTGATCTTAGCAAAAAAAGCAAATTGGTTTTGCCGTTTCTTGGGATACATCCTGGAAAAGCATCAGAAAACATAGAACCTGTTTCAGAATTAATCATCAGGCATTACAAAGAGATTTCAGGCATTGGAGAGATTGGTTTGGACAATACGTATACCGGAGCTATTGATTCTTTAAGGAGACAGGAGATGGTGTTCAATACATTATTAGCATTAGCTGAAAAACTAAAAAAACCAGTCTCGATTCATTCTCGAAGAAGTTTAGACAAGATCCTATCAATTTTATCATCCTATAAGATCCGTGGAATTCTTTTACATTGGTTTGATGGAAGTAAGAAACAGCTACGAGATGCAATGGATATGGGATGCTATGCCTCTTTTGGCCCAGTAATGGTTTATGCTAAGGATAAACAAGTCCTCTTATCAAAAACTGATCCAGATAAAATACTTGTAGAAACAGATGGTCCAGTAAAGTTCTCACGATGTTTTGAATTAAAAAATGCTCAAATCAGTTTTATTCCGAGTGTGGTCTTCTGTGCATCAAAGGTACTAAGTAAGACCTATGATGAACTATCAATAGAACTTGAACAAAACTGCAAACAATATCTTGGCATATAGGTATAAAAAACCCAAGACCTTAGGGGCTGGGTGGATCGAATAAAACGTCTTGTAATGGATATATTAGCTGTCCATAAAGAAAAATTTGGAACTGATTTTAAAGAAAATAAGAAAATCCTGAATCAAGTTTCAATCGTTCGTTCCAAAATACTAAAAAATGAATTAGCGGGATACATAACGAAATTTATCAAACGTGAAATTGCTCAACAGAAAGAAAAAGAAGAGAGAGCAACAAGAGTATCAACAGAAGACCTTAACAAAGAAACAGACTCTCAATTTTCACAACAACCATCATCCTTGGATGAATCTATACAGCAAAGGCAAAAGGAAATACTTAGTCAAACCTCAGAATAGATGCAGTTTCTTATTACAAATGAAAAAATGTAAGATTAAATTCTAAGGTAAGACCAGATTTAAGACAAATGTTTACAGTAAAGCTTCTTGGGGGAGCAAAAAAATCTCTTGCTGCAGATACAATTTCAATTAATGAAGACACCATGACCGTTTCAGAACTCATTAAATTATTACAGAAAAGACTACCAAAAGGCCAAGAATCTTTGGATACTAAGAATTTGTTGATAGCAATTAATGGTGTTGATTCTTCTGCTTTGAATGGGGTTTCATCTATTATTAAGACAAATGATGTAATAACAATAATACCGATTATTCATGGAGGTAGTAAAAGAAGAATTCAGTTTACTATATCACATACGACTGCCGAGATAATCAAAATTCAAAGGCCTAAAATAGATTCAGTTGAATTCCTTACGAGGTTACGAAAAAATTATCCAAAACTTGCTATACAGGCAATAGCACCAAATTACATCCTAAACGTAACCCATGCAAAAAAACTCATCGCAATAACTGTTACTGCTAAAGAAAATAATGCAATACTTTCAAATAAAATAGAAACTGATATTATAATGAGATTTGCAGGTACGACACAAATTGAAAAAGCGATAAAAAAAGTTGGAATCTACGAAAAAAAATCTTTCATTATAATATCTATTGGTAAAAGATCTTTACTTGACAAACTATTCTTAGAATTAAAGTCAATGATTGTCTCAAATCCTTTATCTACAAATAATTCAAATTTCCTTAAAAAAGAATTCACCATTACCACCAAACAACTAAAATCTGTTCTATCAAAAACACCTCTTGAGGATTTATTAGCTGAAAAGGCTGCCTTATTATTCAGATAAGCTCCGTTTAATTTTTTGAGCACTTATCATATCGTTCTCTTTTAAAATTGAAATACCAGTTCTACTTCCAATTATTTCTACTAATATTATCCATTCAAAGTTTTCAAGTGATACCTTGTTTTGAATTTTTTCTGCTATTGCCGAAATTAACTCTTTACTCGAAATGTTAGAATTTCTTTTTTCTACAGTAATTCTATAGGTATCACTTGATTTCATTGTTTGAATTTTACTAATCGTATCTACTATTGCTTTTTTTTCTGTGATTGTAGTGATTTGTATAGGAATGATTCTTAAACAATATCTAATAGTCCATGGCTCTTTGATGATCTTTTCTCTCACTTGTTTAACAACAAAAAAAGGATCAAGAGAAGTTGTTCCAGTTAAGATTCCTGACAAACTTGATTTAGTGATTTGGCAATTTGTATCTCCTAAATGTTTAAGGATATCTATGATTTCTGTGGCGGCTTCCTCTTCTAGATGCCTTCCACAAGTTATTATCAGGTTCAAAATAGATCAGCAAATTCCTTTTGAGAAACAATTCCGGGCCTGATAATCTCTATCTTACCTTTTTTTACTTTTAATACAGTGGATTCACCTAGACTCGCGATTTTCCCCCCATCCAAAAAAACATCATACCCAGAAATACTATTTACGACTTTTTTAGGATCTGGTGAAGATGGAGTTTTAGAAATATTTGCGCTGGTTCCCACGATTAGTTTACATTTCTTTAGGAGCTTTAATACACATCTGTTATTTGGAACTCGAACAGCTATATCATCCAGTTTCAAAGTCTGTTTTAATTTACGGTCTTTTATCTTCAACACCAATGTGACCGGACCTGGCCAGAATTTTTTTGCGATTTTAACAGACAAATTATCAAAGTAAGCTACTTTAGAGATTTCTTGTTGTGAGAATGCAAGTAATGGTAATGGTTTTGTTTCATTTCGTTGTTTTAGTTTAAAAATTAATTTTACAGCTTCTGCATTATAAGGATCACAACCTATTCCATACACTGTGTCAGTAGGAAATACCACTATTCCGCCATTCTTAATTGCCTTTGCAGCTGACCTTATGCCTAGAGAGTTACATGTAACAATCACGTTTTTTTAATGTAATCATACTAAATTATGTTTTGTTGAATTGAAATGTTTAACTAAATTCTCAAACCAAAGTTTTGTGCAAATTCATTAAATGTATTATAAGCATTTAGGAATTCTCTTCCTTCAGAACTAATCTTATATTTACATGCTCTTTTTGAACTTGTCTGTTCTAAAAGTCCCTGTTCTACTAATGTACTCAAAATTTTTGATAGTCGTCCATGAGAAATATTTGCATTTCTTATTAGGTGGGTAACATTAGCTCCATTCTCATCTGGGATATAATCTCTAGTAGTAGTAAGTATATCGCCAATTATTTTCATGTGCGTCCTATAGGAATGGACGTTTTTCATTTCTCTATTTGAAAATGACTGATACATGACAAGTTAGTTTGGGTATTTTTTTGAATATACTAAGAGGATAAAAGAAATTGACTATGTAATGCGTCTAATTAAATCGCTTAAACTTCGTACCTATACTAGTTTACTCTTCAGCATCACTGGCAAATTTCATTCCTCTTAGAGAAACTCGTGACACAGGAATGAATAAGGCTAAAAGTCCTACTATTTTAGTTGAAACTGAAACAGGGTATAGAATTGATTCCGGAAATACCAGTGAGTACCAACCAAGAAATTCACCCAGTGCCAGTAGACCAAGACCCGAAGCTACAAAAAGTGTACTCTTCTTTTTTCCTTCAATGTATGAAATAACTGTTTCAATCGTTCCGTAAACTAGAACGATAAAAGAAATAGATCTAATTATATTTTCAACAGAGCTACCAGAGAAAATGAAAAGTGGAAAAATTATGGACCTGAAATATCTTGATTTAGGAAAAAATGCTTTTATGCTGTGGGAAAATGCTATGAAAAAATATCCTATTGTTTGAATTCCAATTCCAAGTGTTTGAACCCAACGTTCGATCTGTCCAGATTTTATTACAAAAGATTCAGCTGCATAACCAACCCATATAACAAAAAATCCAATACTTATTGAAAAGAAAGCTAATGTAAGTCTAAAAAGGGTTGGGCTTCCAGTATTTTTGTATCCAACATAAGAAAAAATTCCAATTATTAGTCCTACTACAAAACCTATCAGATTGAGAATATTTTCAAGAATGAATTCCAACTATGCGAACCATCGTTTGAAATTAATTAAATTTTATGAATATTGGGAACAGACATAATTAACAAAAATTATTTGGCTTCTTTCTCCCAATCATCCAAGGTAGATGACGTACTATCAGCGCTACTTCCACCATAATCCTCTAGAATATCAGAGTATGTGCTATCATTTTGTATTATTATTCGCACATATTCGCCGTAAGTCACGTCTAAAGAACAATGTGGGCACCTAACAAAAGAGAAATCATCTGCAAGCTCTGCAGCTTCTTTGCATTTAGGACATTTTATCTTCATGAATATTCTTCAATTTCTGCTCTATTATGTTTTAATCTAAAAAAAGTTAAATGATAATCGCATATTAGATATGTGTAATGAGCAAAACATGCACAAAATGTAAGACCGGAATATCCGATGACATTGAATTAGACCCAATAGGTGGGACTTATCCTTGCTGTAATGATTGCTGGGCAAAATGGAAGGAATATCGTGTAATGGTAGTAAATGAAATGAGGCTTGACATGTCAATGCCTGAACATCGGAAAGCTCTCAAAAAACATGAAAAGGTGTTCGTCGGAGTTTTGACTCCAGAAGGAGATATAGTAGATTATTCTGATGAGTCTAAAAGAAATCCAGAAGAGCCACCATCTTAAATTCCCAGTTCTTTTCTTGCACTATCAGGAATTGTGAGAAACAATTTCCTTTTTTTATGTTCGTCTAAGTTATCAACAATTTTTTTTATAGAATTTACTATGTTGTACTTCTGAACCTGATCTAGTGTCATGAAAATTTCAAAAATACCATCAAGATTGAATTGGATTAATTTCTGAGGATTAGTGACGATCTCTTCAATGTAACTCGAAAACATATAGGTTCTTTGTTGTTCCGACATTGTTGCTAGCACTTGCAACCATGTTTTAAACAATTTTGCAAACCTATCAAAAGAAATAGTTGGGCCAGCAGATAGTGCATTATTAATGAGCTCAGCTTTTTCTATTGCCGGCATAGTAAAAAACTCCATTAATCTTTTTTTCAAAATGGGTTTTCTAAGAAATTCAGGAAGGTTTGCTAAAATTACAATAATGTTTCCTGCATAATTCGGAGATGACAACAACTCTACTTCCAACTATTTTGTTAAAACTGTATTGTCATAATTTGGCTTAAATATATGGTGTTTAGACCTTGTTTGTATGACTTCCACAGTTGTTGTTGGTGGATTCTTCGGAGATGAAGGTAAGGGAAAAATAGTTTCATACCTAGCTATGAAAGACAATCCTGCTATAGTAGCACGTGGTGGTGCTGGTCCAAATGCTGGTCACACGATAGAATACAAAAACAAAAAATACAAAGTGAGAATGCTACCTAGCGCATTTCTTAATAAAAAAACAAGATTGTTGATAGGACCTGGAGTTCTTGTTGACCCTAAAGTTCTTTTCAATGAAATCAAAGAATTTAATACTTCAGATAGAACATTCGTTGATTCTCAATGTGGTATCATCGAAGAACGCCATACTGTTGAAGATTCCAGTGGAAGACTGAAATCTTCGTTAGGTACTACTGGATCGGGTACAGGTCCCGCAAACGCTGAGAGGGCCATGAGAACTCTCAAAATGGCCAAGGACATTAATTCATTAGCACTTTATCTTGAAGATGTTCCTCATGCTATCAACATGGCTTTACAACAAAATGATAGAGTTCTTGTAGAAGGTACTCAAGGAACTTTTCTTTCTTTATGGCATGGAACTTATCCATACGTAACATCAAAAGACGTTACTGCGTCTGCTATATGTGCTGATATTGGGTTGGGACCAAAGAACGTGGATGATGTGATAATTGTTTTCAAGGCGTATGTAACTCGAGTCGGAACTGGACCCTTAAAGGGAGAACTTTCACCAGATGAGATCTCTGTAAAAGGATGGAAAGAATTTGGTACAGTAACAGGAAGATTAAGAAGAGCTTCAGAATTTGATTTTGATCTTGCTAAAAGATCTATCATGTTAAATACTGCTACTCAGATTGCTATAACAAAACTTGATGTCTTATTCCCTCAATGTTATCAAAAAACATCTTACGATGAGCTTCCTGATAATGCAAAACGTTTCATCAAATCAATCGAAGAAAACCTTAAGGTCCCTGTAACCCTCATCGGCACTGGTCCTGATGTTAACGATATAATTGACATGCGTCAATCTAAGAATTCATGATTTTTAATTCGGCTAACTTTTAATGTGGTATTCATCGGTTGGATAATATGGCAAAATTACCACATTATGTTCAAGTGTCTAATGAACTTGAATTTTCTAGACTCGTTTGTGCTCTTGAACGAGTTCCACGCACTTCATTTTCTTTGGAGCATAACGGTCACAAAGTTTTATCTGCACAGGCAGACCTGTTAAAGGAAAGACCTGTTATCTATTACATACCAATTGAGAAAAATGGCCAATACATCTCTTATGGATTTAAAGGAGAAAAAGAAGAATCTCAAATTGTTGATACAATATCAAGTTCCATTAATCTCTACTCTCCAATAATAAAAATAAAATCAGTACCACCATCTTTGAAACAGGAAAAAAATTCTACTATTGCTTACGAGCCTCTAGAACTTGAGGATCTTGCAAGTTTGGCTAGGTTAAGTTATGGATACGATGAATCCCCTTTTCCTTTGTTTGCATTTCCACATGATGATAAATGGTTGATGGGAGTTTTCATGACTTTCAACGAATCAGATGGCGTTTCCTATTTTTGTCATGTTATGTTAGACAAAGAACCTGAAAAACCCTTCTTGAAATTTTCGTTACAGAATGGTGCAAAACCATCGTTTGTATCAAACCTTAACGAGCATGGAAATTCTTATCTCAAAATAATAAAGTTAAAAGAAAAACATCCACTCGTCAACTTATGACTAGTTTTAAAACTAGAATTAGAGAAGCATCTTCTGGAAAAAGCAAAATTATACTTGCAAATGATTTTAACAATTTTGATGCTTACAAATTAGAAAATAAAACCATTGAAAATATCAAAAACCTTGGTAAATATTTGTGTGCGATAAAACTTAATCTTCATTTAATATTGCCACTTGGACTTAAGGAATTAACTAGGATCAACCATGCTGTGCACGACGCTGGTTTACAAAGCATTGCTGATATAAAATTGAATGATATAGGAAATACTAACAAAATTGTAACAGAACTGCTTTGGCATACTGGATTTGATGCCGTAATAGTTAATCCTATTATGGGTAGAGAAAATCTCAAAAAGATAATTAATTCTGCACACAAAGAAAATCAGGGTGTGATAACCCTTGTCCATATGAGTTCACCCGAATCCAAGCTTGCCTACGATGTTAAAGTTAAAGGCAGCAATAAAAAAAATTCAGCCAAACTTTATGAATTATTTTTGAACTGGTCTACTTCATTATTTGCAGATGGTATTATTGTGGGCGCAACGGTCCCGAAAATAATTAAATTGTGTAGAAAAAAAGTTCAAGGCATGTGTGATATTTATTCACCTGGTATTGGAACTCAGGGGGGAAGTGCTCAGAAAAGTATGACATCAGGAGCTGATTATCTGATCGTAGGTCGAACTATCTTGAAAGCAAAAGATCCACAAGAAAAGGCTAAAAAACTTCAACAGTTAAGCCTTGTATACTAGAGCATTTGCCTTTTGTAAAATATGTCGAGCATTTTTGTAAGTAACTTTCTTCATTGCTTCATCAAAATTAAGCCATACAAAATCTATGTGTTCATACGAAAGTTTTACCTTTTTCGTGTTTGTTTTTGCAAGGAAAAAAATAACTTGTTTGTGAATCAATCTATCACTTCGTCTATAATTATATTCGATTCTTTCTTCAAATCCCTTAACAAACTGAACGTCTGATATACCAGTCTCCTCTTTTACTTCTCTAAGCACAGTTTGGAGTAAAGTTTCACCATTCTCAATTTTTCCCTTTACAAAATCCCAATGGCCAGATGGATAATGAAGCAATAAAAAAAGAATTCCCGATGATTCTTCAATGAATAAGATTGTTCCTGCTGATCTTTCTTCTTTCATCGTATATACTCAATCACAAAGGCAAAATGTTTTTTCTATTATTTACCTGATCTCCGAGATCTCTTTTGGTACATCCTAATTGCTCTCATTAGATCTATTTTCCTGAATTCAGGCCAAAGTACGTCCATGAATACAAGTTCACTGTATGCACTCTGCCAAATTAAAAATCCACTAAGACGCTTTTCACCAGATGTTCTGAGAATCATATCTGGTGAAGACTGTGGCAGGTGAGATGTGTAAAGACATGATTCTATAACATTCTTGTCTATAGCATCAACTTTAAGCGTCCCATCTCTTATCTGACCCCCGATCTTTTTTACAGCGTCAACTAATTCATTTTGTCCACCGTATGCAATAGCAATATTAAGATAATGTTCATTGTAACCTCTTGTAGCTTCATCTAGTCTTGCTAATACATCTCTAATAGATTTAGGGAGAATTTCGATTCTACCAATTGCTTTTACACGCATCTTGTTCCTGTGGATTCTTGGATCATTATACAATTTTTCTAGTCTTTTTTTAATCAAGTCAAAAAGAAACTGTAATTCAGAATCAACTCTTTCTAGATTTTCTGCTGATAATACATACAACGTAATTATCTTTATATCAAATTCTTCACACCAATCTAGTAGATTTTCCACTGAATCAGCACCTTTGAAATGACCATCAGTTCTCAATAAGAGGCCTCTTTTTGCCCATCTACGGTTTCCATCTAGAATTAGTGCTATATGATTAGGCATAGCACCATTTCGAATTTCTTTCTCGAGTTTAAATGAATAAATCTTGTAAAGTCCAGATAATGACAGAATTGAATCCTTTATTCCGTTAATACTTCGCCACCTCTCTTTTTTCTATACCTACGGAAAAGTATAGTAGCAGATATCAGGGTTACTGCCAAGCCCGCTGCGAGAGGAGGCAAAAGTGTGAACGGGCTCTCGTCATACGCGAGAATATTTGTAAATTGAAAGATTATTGGATAAAGTGATCCAAGAGCAATTAACCTTATTATCTCTGAAATTGATTTCAAGCTTCTGTTGAACCAATGACTTAGGAGCATGCCTCCAAACATTGAGCCAATACCCATAAACAGAAATGGCAGCATTCCTCCGGCTAATTGCCCTACGATCACCTTGTCAGAAATGAATCCAACCAAATCAAGTTCTTCTGAAAGAAGAGCCGGATCAATAGCTGAAATTCCTGTTGGTATAGAAGCAAGGATCAAAATTAATCCTATAACCATCGTAAAAATTCTTATGAATCCAGGCGGAGTTGGTTTAGACCAGCGTGACCATGCTTTGTCTATATCAAAAGCTCTGATAACGAACGCTCCACCTAGTATACTAACTAAGACAGCAAAAATCTCTGTTGTTAATCCTGCAACTGTTGCGATTCCTCCAATCAAAAGAAGAATTCCTGGTACACCAAGGAAAAATTTTGAATATTTTGGATCATATGCAATCATCTTCATATATTTACCAAGTACAGCGTAGGAATATTCCACACTTTTACTTACTCGCATTACAACTCTTTGTACTGAAACAATTGGCACGACATTTTGAATTATTGGAATTACGCTTTCGTCATCTTGCCCATCAGATACAATTACCACCCCATGAGCCGAGAATTTTTCCGTAACTTGTTTTATTTGTGAAACTATTTTTTCATCTCCTTGTACTCCTCTACTTTCACTACCAGATACGACGATAACTTCGGCTTGATATCCTTTGCTTACTAGATCTTCGTATGTTTTAATTGCAGCAAAGATTGAATTTGAATCAGCATCTTCAGGATCTTCCAAGGCAAGTTTTTGGGCGGCTTCGATACATGGGTTCCTTCCTACTACTGGTGTCTTA
Source organism: Nitrosopumilales archaeon (assembly GCA_016838825.1). Lineage (GTDB taxonomy): Archaea > Thermoproteota > Nitrososphaeria > Nitrososphaerales > Nitrosopumilaceae > JAEHKU01. Next base: position 20,132 of record JAEHKU010000011.1, read on the forward strand.
ACACCAGCCTTTTTACCAATATCATCATCCCTGTCTATACAAACAACAAGTAACTTCTTTGTAGAGCTAATATCCTCAATGTCTCTTGCTAAGTTTGTATCTTCTAATGACATGCCTACATTAGAGATATTCATATCCAATTAATTAATTTCCATACTTTTCAGAATATTACTATTTGTAAAGTTTTTTTGAGTTCTTCTCAAGGTCTTGTTTCAGCTGACCTGAGGGAGAATGAACGCCATTCATCTTTGAGATGAACTAATGCTTCTACTCCTTCCTGAATTTTACTCTCCAATTCTACATTCTCAATCATATTTGCAATAACTATTGTCTCTCTCAGATAGTCATTATATTTTGTAAGCGATTCTATATAGCGAACATAACTTTGTTGCCATTCTTGTGATGCATCACTTTGAACAAGTTCTATAGCCAAGTTGTTGATTTGTGATGAAGATAATTCTGCTGCAGTAGCATATTCCTCTGGTGAAATGCTGCCATCTAACATAGATTGAAATTGAGTTTCTATCCCAGTTGCAACAATTTCTTGCCTTTCTATTATTTCATCGATGTAGTTTCCATAGTCCGAAATAGCAAATTTGATTTCGCTGTCTTGTGGTATTAACCACACCAAAAAACTTGCAGCTGTTATCCCTATCAATATTGTCGCAGTTAACGCAATTCCTTTTTTTGTTGCCAATTTACCAATTCACTTATTAGAGTTTAAAAATATAACTTAACCTAACCAAATTTACATTATTAAGTTCTAGAAAACAATCAATTACTCTGAGAAGGATCATTTTGTTGTTAGAATTGATAAAAAAATGCAAGATTTACTAAAATTTAATATACTGTTAGTAAAAACTCATTTTAAAATTTACACATCTCCAGTCTATAGTTAAATAATTTTTACATGGTCTTTCTAAATACAACTTAGTAGAGATTTTTGTTGAAATGGTAACAGCATATTGTGTAAAATGTAGAAAAAAAGTAGAAATAAAAGACCCAAAGGAAATTACAATGAAAAATGGTCGACCTGCAATGAAGGGTATTTGTCCAGATTGTGGAACTAAAGTTTTCCGAATAGGAAAGCCTCCTTCTTAGACCGCATCTTCTTTTTTAAGCTAAACCCAAATAGGGTTTAGATGGTAGGTTTCTTCATTGACTAGAGTTGAGTATGAGAAGTTATTGAAGAGGATTTCCGATAAAATTATCGATAGCAAGAAAGATTCAGGTAAAAGATTCGAAATTCCCACACCTGACATAATGTGGCAAGGTAATAGAACATTTTTACGTAATTTTGCTGAATTTCCCAAGGTGTTTCGACGAGACGCAGGAAAATTACTCCAATATCTGTCGAAAGAATTTGCAACTCCAGCAGAAATTGCAGGAGATAAAGCAATATTCGTTGGGAAAAGAGCTCCACAAGACTTTGAACTTCTTTTGCAAAGATATGTAAAAGACTACTTAGAATGTCCAACTTGTAAAATTCCTGATACTAAAATAGAAAAAGCCAACAGGCTCACCTTTTTAGTCTGTGAGGCTTGTGGAGCCAAGTCAATAATAAAAGGCCAATACGCGTAATGCCTTTTGGAATACGAACTACCTTATATCAAAGTAATTCTATGCTCAACATTTGCGATTCAGATCTTTTAGGTAGAACTGTTTCAGAATCAAATTTTACAATGAATATCAGTGAAAAATATTACGCAGAGCGTATTGTAGGGAAAAGCGAAGCGGAAGATCTTTTGAAGAACTCTTCTGTCATTAATATGGTTGGTAAAGAAATAATTTCTTTGTCTATTGGTCTTGGCATTGGTTCATTAAACGGTGTAAAAAAAGTAGATGGTGTTCCATTCTTAATTGTTTACAAATTTTGAAAAGGCACACAATTATATATCAACATTAGAAATTATTTTTTGATCATATTGGGAAAACGTAAAGTCCTAAATGAAAGTCAGTTAAGAGAGATTAAGCTCCCGCAAGAAGGTGAACTTCTTGGAAGAGTGGTAAAACTCTTGGGAAGTGATCATATTATGGTGAAATGTACTGATGGTAAAACACGTATGGGAAGGATACGAGGAAAATTAAAACGTAAAATCTGGATTAGAGATAATGATATAGTGATTCTTGCTCCCTGGGATTTTAAGCAGGATGAAAGGGGAGATATCATATGGAGATTTACTTTGTCACAAATGGACTGGTTAAAAAATAATGGACATCTTCCAAAAGATTTTTGATCAGATTAAAAATTAAGTTTACTTTGATAATCTTTTCTTTTTCTTATGTCTGACAGTTTTAAAGCCAAATTAGAAGAAAAAATAGATACGCTTCTTGCACCACCTAGAAAAAAAATAAGAAAAGACGGTTTTAAAAAATCCAAAGTTATCAATGAGGTTTTAGATAAATCTACAATGATGACCCTATACAAAATGATTAATTCAGGCACTCTGCATTATGTGAACGGTGTAATTCGAGCAGGTAAAGAATCAGTATTATTTTGGGCAGTGGACAAGCAAGGAAGAGATATTGCTTTAAAAATTTACCTTGTTACAACTTCAAATTTTAAAAAAAGAGCCTCCTATATTATTGGGGATCCGAGGTTTTCACGTATTAAAAAAGGTACAAGAAGTATGGTTGAAACTTGGGCTAGAAAGGAGTTTAGGAATTTGAATCAATGTGTACAGAATGGTATTCCATGTGTTATTCCTATAACAGTATCAAGTAATGTCCTAGCGATGGAGTTTCTTGGAGTTAAGGGGGTTCCCACAAAAACTCTAGTAGAATCAGTTATAGATTACGATGACTATAAAGATGCAATATCTTTAATTTTAAGATTATATAGGAAAGCTCGACTTGTCCATGCAGATTTCTCAGAATATAATTTATTTAAAACAGAAAAAGGGTTGATAGTTTTTGATCTTGCTTCTGCAGTTGATATTAGACATCCAAACGCAAAGGAATTTCTTAAAAGAGACATTAATAACATTACAAGATTCTTTGTAAGGCGAGGATTAACTGTGCAAAATCCTTTGAATATTTTTGCGAGGGCTACAAATGAGTTTTGAAAAATCACTAAGGATTCCAACTGATAGGGTTGGTGTCCTAATTGGTAAATCTGGTAACATAAAATCAGAAATAGAGAAAAAATGTTCTGTTAAAATTCATGTCGATAGTGAAACAGGAGATATAAGAATAAACGAAAAAGGCAAAGTCGAAGATATCAAACCATTCAAAGCTGTAGAGATTATTACTGCAATAGGACGAGGCTTTTCACCTAAAAATGCAATATTACTTTTGAATGATGAAAACGTTCTTCACGTAATTGACTTGCGTGATTTCGCTGGTAAATCAACTTCTAAACTTGAAAGGATAAAAGGGAGAATTATAGGAGAAGGTGGTAAGGCGAGGCAACATATGGAAGAACTAAGCGGAGCTAGAATCTCTGTTTATGGGAGATCAGTTGGTATAATCGGAGAGGCAAACCAACTAAAACTTGCAATTAATGCTATCACGGATTTGTGCTGTGGAAGAGTGCATGGTGCTGTCTATAGTAAACTAGAGGCAGCACGACGAAGAGAAAAAAGAGATAAACTACAACTTTGGGAGGGCCAAAATATCTTTGATTGAAGAAACATTTCATCAAATATCTCCAAGTGAATTCTTTTACCGAAATAGAGATCTTGCTGGATTCAGTAATCCAACAAGATCACTTTATACAGCTGTTCGTGAACTTGTAGAAAACTCTTTGGATGCATGTGATCAAAAAGGAATTCTACCTGATGTTCACCTTTCGATAAAAGCTTTAGATTCTGAACAACCTGATCCAAAACAATATGTTCTTACAGTGTCTGACAACGGCCCTGGAATTGATCCAAAATACGTTCCACTAGCATTCGGAACTGTCCTGTATGGTTCTAAGTTTGGTCTAAAACAATCTCGAGGTATGTTTGGACTAGGAGCGACAATGGCAATTCTCTATGGACAGATAACTACTAACAAACCAGTAACAGTGAAAAGTAATGTTGATGGTAAAACACAAGAAGAATTTGTTTTACTTTTAGATATACAGAAAAATAAACCTATAATACAAAAACATACAAAGAAGGATCATTTAAAACGAGGACTTTCGATTAGCATCGTCTTAGAAGGAGATTATTCAAAGGCAGGTTCAAAGATTCGTGAATATGTTTACCAAACTCACCTAATTACGCCTTATGCTTCCATCAAGTTTGATGGACCACGTAAGGCTGAAGATGATCATCAAAGTTATCTTAAGATAATAAGGAAGATGCCTCCACCGCCAACAATAATCAAACCTCATCCGTATGGAATAGATGTTGAGACACTTAGACGAATGATAGCTGACACACATTATCAAATCCCAACAGTAGATAACAAAATGATTGCCAAAGTTAGAAAAGAGCTAGGCCTACAGAAAAAAAATCTAGACGTAAAAGGAATACTTGATAGAGCACAAAGACGTTGGAAGAATCTTTCAAGGCCAGTCAGAATAGTCATAGCTCTGATTTCTTTTCTTCAAATGGAATTTGATTCACTAAGTAAGATTCGTATAGATGATATCGATGTTGATAACAAGAAACTTACTTTCTGGGATTTTGGAGAATCTATAACTCGTACAATTGAAATGAACCCATCCAGCTTTTACTATAAACAATTAGCAAATACAGTTCAAGGCGAGACATTAACATCTTTCTTAGCAAAAAGGTTTCAAAGAGTAGGTTTAACAACTGCAATCAAATTTGCGGAATTTGCCAAATTGAAGCCAGAAAAAAGAATTGGCAGTCTAACAAATGAAGATCTCGTAAAACTAACTGATTCCCTGCAAAAATTTGACCAGTTTCTTTCACCAGATCCCGGTTGTTTGGCCCCTCTGGGAGAAGAACCTCTAGGAAGAGGAATTATGAAGAAATTCAATCCAGAATTTGCTGCTGTTATTCAACGAGGCGCCTCTGCATATTCTGGTTTTCCATTTATTATTGAGATGGGAATTGCATATGGCGGAAATATCCACTCAAGCGGGATTGAGATATATCGTTTCGCTAATCGAATACCGCTTCTTTACGACGAAGGTAGCGATGTAGTAATCAAGGTAGTAAATGAAATGGACTGGCCAAGATACAAAGTAAAGGGCGATGTACCACTAGCCATATTTTCACATATTTGTTCAACACGAATTCCTTACAAAACAGTTGGCAAAGAAAATGTTGCAGATAGACTAGAGATAGAACGTGAATTAAGACTAGCATTGCAATTCTTAGCAAGGAAGTTATCAATACATATGTCTAAGAGAGGCAAAGTGGAAATGGCCAAGAAAAGAGCGAATCTTTATTCTAAATATATACCTCTTCTAGCTAGATTTTCAACTAAACTTGCTGGTAAGAAGAAGGAACCAGACTGCAGACAAATGATAAAGGTGTCAGAAGGAATTGAAGAAGTCTAAAAATTCAAAAATTGCTGAAAAGAAAAGAATAGAGCTATTGGAATTGTTAAAAAATCGTGGGCTTGAGATTTATGATGATCTTGAGAAATCAAAGTTTCCAAAATTTTCGATTCCAAGTAGATCTGTTAGCAACATAGTATATGACAAAAAACTTAGGCAATACATACTAGGTAATTCAACTGCCATACGTAGTGCTGGTAATATGTCACAGCTAAGGGCTTTTACACAACTAGTATGGTTAGCTTTCTTTGCTAATCAGCTTCTAAGCGAACAAAAGACATCAACATTAAGAGACATTTATTATTCTTCTCAGGCATTTGAAGTAGATTTTGAGGATCAACCTGAATCTGATAACATAATTGTTGATCTTGAAGCAGTACTTGCAAGAGCAAGAGAAGACTTTCAAATTTTTCCTGAGGAGAGAAGTAGTATTTTTGGTGATTTAACGATAGAATACACTGTACCGGGATACGAAGGTAAAAGAAGTAATTTGTCAGATCATCCAGATGGATACTTGATCGGACCAAGTCTTAACACTGCAGAGTTTGTTGATACAAGTGCTGAACTAGTAATAGCAATAGAGAAAGGTGGACTTTTCACTAGATTTGTTGAAGAAAAAGTTGATAAAAAATTCAAAGCAATAATAGTTGATACAGCAGGTCAGGCACCACGTTCTACAAGATATATTTTGAGAAGATTACACATAGAATTGGGTCTACCAGTAGTTATTCTAACCGACGGTGATGTTTATGGAGAGCATATAGCTATGGTAATAAAATCAGGTTCAGCAAATGCAGCTCATTTGAGAGAACTAACTGTTCCTGATGCCAAATGGATAGGTGTTTGGGCAACAGATATTGAAAAATACAAACTCCCAACAATTCCTATGACAGAATCAGATATCAAGAGAATATATGAACTACAAAAAGATCCTAGATATCAACACGGTAATTGGAAGAAACAATTAGAAGTTTTCTTGAAGATAAAAAGGAAAGCAGAATTAGAAGCATTCTCTAAATATGGTCTGACAAACATCACTGATAAGTATCTTCCACAGAAACTAGAACTAGCAAAGAGCTTATAGTTTTTTTATTCGGAGTGTGAGTACACCATTTCTGTACTTAAAGTCCTGTATTTGCATCTCAGAAGACGCGTCAATAGTAACTTCCCTAGAAAAGTTTCCTGATCCACGAAGATAGAGAATTCCATCAACCAGCCTAACAGTAATTTTATCCTCTGGCCCAGGAACGTCCGCAACGAAGACAGTTTCTTGGTCACCTTTTATAAGATCATAAACCCAATTCTTACTTTCTACTTCTCTTGCAACGTATTTAGATTGTTCATCCTTTGTCATCTTCTTTAATACGAAAACCCAATAAATCATGGTGAAGGAACCCACTCCAATCAGTATGAAACTCACAAACCCGTAACCAGTTCTTAATGACATAATGTACACAACTCCTAAAAACAATAAAACCATTATTGGAATGATGAATCCAATTACTTGTTCATTTGGATATGCACTTTTGTAGCTCGACAACTTGGCGTGAATACACTTCTTTCCAAATATAAAGGATCTTTGATTTTTATTATCAATGTTCTAGTTACAATTAATTGGACAAACATAACACTACTAAAAAAATTTCACGCATAGAATATTTTGCAAAAGGGTCTGTAATTGCCTTGGTGATAACCAGCTCAACTCTTTCAGCTTTTTTTATATCTTGGTATTTGTTTGATGAAATAATAATTGCTGCAGTCATTGGATTAGTTGCCCATTTTATTTCAATGGGATTTTCCATTAAACTTGCTAAAAAATTAAGTAAAGAACAACAATCCTAGCTTATTCAGTTTTTATTATGAGACCAATTTCTAAGTTATTATGAGTGTAAAAATAGATGAAATTGAAAAAGTTCTCATTTCTGAGATAAGACTTACACCTCTACAAGCCAAAACTTTTCTACTAGTCGTAAAGGAAGGGAAAATGAATGCCAAAGTTATTGCCAGCAAACTAGGTATATCGGTATCAGACGCAAATAATGCTGCAACAAGCCTTGTGGATCTTGGTGGCTTTATAGATATAACAAAAACTGAGTTTGAATCAATGCATCCTCGATTCTCTGCAGTAAATATGTATAGACGTATGTGTGAACGCAAAAAAATTTCTTTTAAGAGAAATCTTCTTGTTGATAATGTTGGAGTAGTTCTCGAGGGTCCATATGATGATGCAAGGACTAAATAGAACTAGATAAAGTGGGGGAGTTATGTCTGTAGATTCTGAATCATGTTCACATCAACCAGTTTATTTTGGCGTCATTAACATCAACTTGAACCAACGAACAATTGGTTCTATTGACATTTGGCGATGTGGAGTTTGTAAGAAAAAGTTTTGTGAGGAAAAGCAATTAGGAATTGAGGAAATAACAGAAATTGTAGGAATGCCTAAGATTAAACCTGATCAAAAATGGGCAGTGCTAGTCTGTAATCTAAGAAAAGATAAGGAGAAATGGAGGCTCGTAAGATTGAGAGAAAATGAAGAAATAAAACACGAGTGTTTAGATGATAAAATCGTATCATTTAATGTACAAAATTTTAAAATTGATGATAAAACACATTGGAGTTTTCTAGTGGATGATAATGTCAATAAGGCAGTAGAGATTTAGATTTTTCTATGGAACTCAAAGTTCATATCAATAATGTCCATGGAAGTCAGGTAGCAGCTAAAATAACTGGGAAATTTACAGTAAATGACAACTCTTTTCGATTTACTGCAATTGCATTTGGTAGGATTGGAGGACACAATATTGGCGCAAAGATATCCAAAGCTACAGAGAAAAAACTAGTTAAACTTGGTTATGACGTTGAAGAGATAATTGCAGAACTACAAAAGAACCTAATACATGGAGATATGACATTACCTAAAGGGTTAAAGAAGGAATCATTCATCGATGACTAAAAACTTGCTTCTTCTAATGCTTTTTCACAAGAACATTTTCTATTTGTAGGGATTAGATCAGGTAAAATACTCAAAATCTTCTTTGTAGTTTCAACATTTTCTGATAATGTTCGAACTACTTCTTTTGCGGTTACTGGTTTTTCTGCCCATACATCGTAATCTGTTACAGTAGATACAGAGCTGTAGCAGATCTGGGCTTCTCTTGCTAGCTGACATTCAGGAACTAATGTCATACCAATAATGTCAGCCCCTAAACTTCTGTAAAATCTTGATTCAGCTTTAGTAGAAAACCGTGGTCCTTCAATACATAGATAAGTACAATTTTTGTGTAATTTTATACTAAGATTATTTGCTGCACTAATTACTGTAGTTTGAAGTTCAGGACAGAAAGGGTCTGCTACAGAAATATGTATTACTTTGTCATCTTCAAAAAATGAACCTTTTCTTGTTTTTGTAAAATCAATAAATTGCGAAGGTAGTGCAAAATCACCTGGGTTAATTTCTTCTTTTAAGCTTCCAACAGCAGATGGGGCAATTATTCTTTTTATGCCCATCTTTTTAAATGCCCAAATATTCGCTCTATAATTTATCAAATGAGGTGGAATCGTATGTTTTCTTCCGTGCCTTGCCATGAAAGCAATTCTTTTACTTTTGAAATTCCCAACGATAATAGAGTCGGACGTTTTTCCAAAAGGTGTGTCTATAGTTACTTCTTTACTATCTTCTAAAAAATTAGAATCATAAATTCCAGTTCCACCAAAAATGCCTATTTCTGCATCTTCTGTCAATATTTCACCAATGATTCATGTTTGTAGTTTGAAATTTTTTTTGAACCCCTCAAATTTGTTAACTCAATTATAAAGGCAAACCCCGTAATTTTGCCTCCGATTTTCTCTATTAACCTCGCTGCAGTTTTGGCAGTTCCACCTGTTGCTAAAAGATCATCACAGATAAGCACTTTCTGACCTTGCTTTACAGAAGATGTTTGAATTTCCATACTAGTCTTACTATATTCTGTACTATAAGACAAAGATTTGGTTTTACCCGGAAGCTTTCCTTGTTTACGAATCATTATCATACCCTTGTTGTGTCTAATTCCTACTGCTAAAGCTAGAGGAAAACCTCTTGATTCTATTCCAGCTACAATATCGAAATCTTTGGGATGGAATCGTTTAGCAAACTCATCTACCATGTAAGAAATTGCAGATGGATTTCTTAAAAGAGGACTAATATCCCTAAACAAAATTCCTTTTTTTGGAAAATCATGGATTTCATCAATTATTGCTTTAAGATTCACGTAGAGTACGCAAGAACTGAGTATAAAAAATATTTCTAGTATTGAGAGTCAATGTATAGAACTTGCTACAAGTATTATTGTACTCGGAATGTGGTTTGGACTATATTTGATGTATCATCTACCTTTATGGTATATTCTCCTGTTTCCATATCTTCTGGAATGGTCCAAATAGTAGTAAACACGCCCTCATTAGTTGAAAAGGTCGTTAAAGATACTATTTCGGTTTCATCTTGCGAAAGTATACTGATGGAGATGCTTCTAGAAAGAACCGCATCAAATCCATTAATTGTTAGGAATTCACCTCTATTGTATATGGGAGGTGTTTTATCCACAATTACCACCAAACCCTCTTCTGTTTGTGGAATGACTGTCATATCTAGAGTTGTAAAGTTAGGACCGCTCCTTGATTCAACTTTCCAAGTACCCTGTGCAGCACCTGAAGGTATTCTGAGTGATGTCGTAAATACCCCATCTTTGCCTGTAAATATCTCCTCCTTTTCTACCAAAGTACCATCTGGGTCAAACAAAGATACTGTTACTAGAATACTGGGGGAAGAATTTCCTATGATCAAAAACCCTTCTCCGGGAAGAACTGAATTCTTTGTAACACTCATCTCTATTGGTTGAAGCCCTGTTTGCAGTCCTATAGAGAATGATGTATTTGATTGAATATTTCCTCTTTTAATTACTGCAGTGAACACTCCAGTTGCATAACCATCTAAATCAAGAGTGTAAGTAAAACGTCCATCTGGTCCCAAAGTTATTGTGTCT
>JAEHKU010000012.1 GCA_016838825.1 Nitrosopumilales archaeon
AACCACTAAGCTCGTAGCCATGCTTTGATACAATAACAAGAACAACGATCATCAAAAGAACTGTTACGAAAACCTCTACCCCAAAGATAACAGGAATAGAATATTCGTAGTTTGGATAGTTTCTTCCAAGGTCAGCATAATCCCCGATAACATATTTCACAAACAAACTTCCTAGAACTGCTCCAATCAACTGAGCAACAAGATATACTGGAACATCTTTTTTTGCAGTAAATCCTGATATCCAAAGGCAGACTGTAACTGCTGGATTAAAGTGCGCCATGGAAACTTTTGTAAATGCGTACACTAGTAAACCAATTCCAACAAAATGTACAACAACAATAAACACCATGCCAAGGGATCCATCTAGTCTTCCATCATATACGATAGAACCAGTAGCAGCTATGACAAGACCAAAAGTACCTACTAGCTCTGCTAGGAACTTGCTCTTGGTAGAATACAATTGATAAAATCACAGCAAAGTATATTTTAACTCTTGAATTTTAAAAAAGAATGAATCTCGACGTTGAAGACGATAAAAAAATTGAAATTGAAAAAGCTATTACTAGCGAAGATAGTCCCGTAGGAATCGACGCCAAAAAAACTCACGTAATCATTATCAACAAGCTAGTTGAAATTGAGAAGCGATTAGACAAACTTGAAGCAAAGTCTAGTTAACATTTGATACCAAAGTCAAAACTAGATAAAATAATAAAAAGAGTTTTTTGGTCGAACTTAGTCGATTAGTTCAGTCCAACCCTTTACGAATACGGAGTTTTTGTACAGTGGAACTGGTTGACCTACAGTAAAGTCCATTGGTCTCATCCAAAATATCGCCTTTGTTGGGCAAACACCGATGCATGCTCCATCAGAGATACATCTTTCTGGATAGAAAACAAATGCTTTACCTCTCTTCCAACCCTCTACTGGCTTTACTCTGAGTACATCTGGTCCCAAAGTAGTACAAATCTCGACGCATAATGCACATCCAATGCACATTTGTTCGCTGATATCCGGTAAGATTGCTACGGGCATTTTTATCGATCATCATTATTTTTCGCTCTTAATATAACTTGCTTGAAAAATGGGTATTATAACGGCGTTAGATCGTTTTGTAACATTAAAAAAAATAATTATTATTTGGTTCTAAATTCTTAGAATGAAACATACACTTGTTAAAGAATAATTTTTTTCTTCGAGTCATCTAAAAAATTCAAAACTATTTTGTCATCAGTTTTTTCTAACAGTATTTTTTGTGCTTTTTGCAATTCTATCATACGTTTTCCGGGTGGAGATAGAGTCCAACCTTCTTCTTTTTTGTATCTAGCCATGCATGGAATTATAACATATGAACCAGTTTTCTTTGCAATACTAACTAGTAGCATTGTATAGGACACAACAAGTCTACCTACATCCTTTTTTTCATTCTGAATGTTGTACAATCCATTTAGAGAATCGAGTATGACTAGTGACTTTGTTGTACTTAGTTTAGTTAGTACCTTAGTTAGAGTTTCATTCCATGTTTCTTGTGTTGGATTATACAACGTTACATTACGTTGAGGTGTAAGAATTTCTGCAGCTACATATCCACTGTATAACAGATCAAGATCTAAATACAAAACAGGAATTTTGATATCCTGTAGAAGCTTAGTAAGGAAAGTTACTTTTACAAACGGGTCATAATACAAAATTGAATTAAATTTTTCTTGTACAAGAAAATTTTCTAAATTTATGCTGCCATGATTTTTAACCAACGTTCTGTTGACATGAATGTGATTAATAATGAGTTTGGATATTGATGTTTCACAGGATTTTCCAAGAAGCAACCGAATCTATCTAAATAACGCCTCTAGCTCACTAATGCCAATTTCAAGTATTAAAGCAACAACAGATTTTCTTTTGGCGTATGATGAAATTGGTCCGGATTCCAAGGATTCTGCTGAATTTCTAAAAACACTCTTTAGCCGTACTAGAAAAATAATTTCCAGATTAATTAATTGTGAATCAGAAGAAATTGTATTTACTCAAAGTACCACTGATGGAATAAATTTAGTTGCAAGTGGATTACAGATATCACCTGAATCTAACATAATAATTCGTGATTCAACTCATGAACACCATTCTAATTATTATCCATGGTTACGACTCGGCAAAAAACATCAGATTAAACATCTTACGATAGACAAAAATGGATTATTTGATCTTAACGAGTTAGAGAAACTAATCGATGACAATACCAAACTTGTTGTTCTTAGCCATGCATTATACAATACTGGAGCAATTCTTCCAGTTGAAGAGATCGGGAAAATTCTCCAAGAAAAAAATATTCCTTATTTCCTTGATTCAGCTCAAACAGTAGGTTGTTTTCAAGTCGATGTAAGTAAGATAAAATGTAATTTCATGGCCTTTAATGGCTCAAAGTGGTTGTGTGGCCCAATGGGAACAGGAATCTTCTATTGTAATAAAAAATCGGCAGAACTGTTAGAACCATTCCAGATTGAAGGAGAATCTGCAATGTTGTACGACAATGACAAACTTGCTTACAAGGATTTACCAAATAAATTTCAGGGGGGATTTAGAAACTATCCTGGAATTGCAGGGCTTGATGCATCAGTTAACTACCTAACACGATATCGCATATTTAATATCAGAAAAAAAAATATGCAGCTTGCCAATTTACTGCGTGACGAATTGTCAAAAAATTCTAGAATTACCCTATACGGACCTGAAGAATCAGAAAATAGAACCAGCATTGTTTCGTTCACTTTGGATAATCAGGAGCCAAATACTATAGTACAGAGTCTTGAGAAGGAAAATATGGTTCTTGCAGTTCGTGAAATTTCTGAAAAGAAAATAATCAGAGCGTCTCCTCACTTGTTTAATACTGACTCTCAGATTCTCAAAATAATAGATGCAATCAAAAAAATGTAGTTATTCTTGTTCTTCTATTACCATCATAGTTAGAGTAGAATGAACCTTGTCTATTTTTCTAATTTGGTTTGTAATGATACTTCGTATCTTATCGATATTTTCTGATGTAACTTTTACAACAATATCATATACACCATACACACCTTGGACTTCGTATTGAACAGATTCACTTTCATCTAGAATTTTTTTAATTTGTGAAATGATCTCAGTGTCAGAACCCAAATCAGAATTAAGAAGAATGTAAGCCGTTGGCATGTTGTAATTTCTGAATCAGAATATTTAACCTTTGAATGAATTCATCAAGTTGATTAGCTACAAAAGATAATGGAAAATAGATGAGGCCATTAGATCTAACACATACAATTTCTACAAAACTTCCAAGTTTTCCAGGTTCACCTACTCCAAAATTCATTCCTTTGGCAAAAAAAAAGACAGACGGATACAATCTAGAATTACTTTTTTTTAGTTCTCATACTGGAACGCACATTGATGCACCATTTCATTTTATTGACAAGTCTCTTAAAATTGATAAGATTCCAATACATCGGTTCATTTGCAATGCTATTTTATGCAGGATTAAAAAAAAATCGAATCAGCCAATCACAACAAACGACATCATTCAATTTGAAAAAAAATACTGTGAAATCCCACCACGGGCTTCGATAGTATTTGCAACAGGATGGGACAAAAATTTGTTTAAAAATAATTATTTTGATAACCCTGGGCTATCAAAATCTGCGGCCAAATACTTAGCATCAAAGAAGATTAACTTGGTTGGAATTGATTCGCCAAGTATTGATTTAGGAAAAGATTCTGACTTTTCAGCTCACCATATACTTTTGAAAAATAACATCCTAATTCTAGAAAATTTGTGCAATTTAGAAAAAGTGCCAGGCGTTAAATTCAAACTAATTGTTTTACCCTTAAAACTGAAGGGTGCTACAGGTGCACCTGTGCGAGCAATTGCAGTTTAACAAACAAATTGAAATCTATTTTGTTGGTAGCCTTTTTGAAGCTTGCCCGTTATGGGAATCTTGTTTCCACAAAACTTGCATCTATTGTTTTCATCCATATTCCAACCTTGAATATCGAATCCATATCTCTTGATAACAATATTGTTACACTGAGAACAGTAGGTATGTTCCCATGGGTGTCCAGGAACATTTCCAAGATATACATATTCAAGTCCTGCGTTTTTTGCAACCTGGTAATGCTTTTCAAGTGTTTTAACAGGCGTTGATTCATAATCCATCATCTTATAATCGGGATGGAATCTTAAGAAATGAATTGGCATCTCTGGGCCAAATTCATCGTAAACAAATTTGGATAACTTTGCAGCATATTCTAGGTTGTCACCAACTCTTGGTACTATCAAATCTGTAATTTCTACATGAATATTGGTTTTATCTCTAAGTTCTAAAAGTGTATCAAAGATGGGTTGAGGATCCGGAACACCTATGAATTTTCTAGTAAATTCAGGCTCTGCGCTTCCTTTAAAATCAACAGTAATACAATCTAAAAATTCTCCCATCATCTTTACTGTTTCAGGTGTGTCATAACCATTTGATACAAAAATATTGATTAGACCTTTCTTTCTTGCAGCTAAACCACAATCACGTGCAAATTCTATGAATATGGAAGGTTGATTGTATGTGTATGCTATGCCTTGTGCTCCATATTCTATTGCAGTATTAGCTACTTCCTCAGGAGTCATGTCTTCACCTTCTACTTTTCTTCGTTGACTAATGTCGGAATTTTGGCAGTACTTGCAAAGCCAATTGCAGCCTGTGGTTGCAATTGAAAATATTCTGCTTCCAGGATTATAATGAATTACGGGTTTTTTTTCAATAGGATCAACATGTCCCGCGATAACTTTTCCATATACGAATAGCTCAAGCTTTCCATCCTTGTTTCCTCTTATGCCACATAGACCAATTTGGTCCTTGCCAATTTCACAATATCTTGCACAAGCTGTACATAACGTCTTATCATTTGGCATTTTTTCATAGAGAATTGCTTCTTTTGTCATTACAACTAATCCTTCTACATATTGGCATATAATACTTAGTAGTAGATTACTACAAGCAGTTTTGTAAATATAGTGGGGTAATTCATCTTCCTATAATTGAGCAAACCCGGAAATGTATGGCGTAAAATTCATGGTAAGGTAACCAAACATCCAACTAATTTTAGTTGGTTGATTGACAAAAAACTTGCAGGTAGTGGCATGCCTACTTCTTCTGCTGAGTTAGATTGGACAGTCAAACAAGGCATAAAGTCAGTAGTAACCATGACGGAACAAGCTTTACCTGAATCATGGGTTCAAGGCATTCATTATCTGCATGTACCTACAGAAGACTTAGGTGCTCCGGATGTGGAGAAAATTGATAACGCAGTTGACTTCATTCATGAAAGAATCAACAACAAAGAACCAACAATGGTTCATTGTGCCGCAGGAATAGGAAGAACTGGAGTTATACTATCTTGTTACCTCATAAAATATGAAAATTATTCCGCGAATGACGCAATTCAAGTTGTAAGAAAAAAAAGGCCTGGGTCTATTCAATCCGAATCACAAGAAATTGCTATAACTTTTTACGAAAAACAGATTCGGAAGTAACTATTCTGGTATCGATTGAGTTACGATCTTTCCATTTTCTATCTTAATGAACATGAATCTGTTATCTTTGAAGATCAAAGTGACTCCACCTTCTTTGTCGGGGTCTTCAACCTCTAACAATTCTTGTCCTCTAAGCCCATCATATTTTACCATAATGGAATCTGCATTATTCCATTTATATCCTAATTGGTGATTTCTATTTCAATTTCTTTTGCATGTGATTTTATACTGAATGGTTCAGTGTAGTAATGTTTTTGCCAGGAAACATAAACCTCGGCTCCAAGCTTATGTTTTCCTTTACCAAGCTCAGATGCACTGAATTTAACTGACTCATTAAAGTCTAGAAGAGCCTCTTGTACTTTAGCTTCTGTTAACATAATAAATGGTTCAAAATTTTTTGCAATCTGAACCCAAACCCTTTTGTCTTTATGTGGATTAACAAGTTTAGGATTCCGCGTCCAAAATATTGATGCCCTTCTGTACGTCTCTATTGGTTTGCCAAGTATCCGCTTCCTAAGCCCAGTTGTATACAATTTGATACTGTACTTTAATTTGAAAATATTATCATTTTTGTTGTATGCTAGAGTCCAATTTTTCTCATTAAAATTTTCACGCAGAGCTCCCGTGATAGAAAATTTCACATCAATGTTAACAATTTCATCAGAGGAAATCTCATCTTTTGACTTTAGTAATTGTACTTCAGAGATAGAACTCTTTTGGTCGGTCATCCGTCATAATGATTTATATCATCAATAAGTTCTTTTTCGCCTACATGGATGTTAAGATATTAAGTTCATCACCAAACGAAGTTAGCTTAAGCATAACAAAATCAGACGTAGCAACCTTGTACATAATACAACACGAGTTACTCAAAGGATCTAACATTAAGTTTGCTGGAGTTGTGGAAAAACATCCACTTACAAAAGAATTCCAAATGCGTGTCAACACGTCAAAAGGAAACCCTCTCAAAGAAATAGAAAAGGCAGCAAAGTCATCATTAGAATATATGACTGAGCTTAAGAAATTATTTGGTTCAAAGATTAAAGGCAAATAAATGAAGTTCTGTCCTAAGTGTGACGTACATCTAAGAAGAAATACCAGTGATTCTGGCATTATTTGTCCTAAGTGTGGTTATACTGAAAAAAGTTCTAGTAAGACAGCTGAAATAAAAAAAGATGAAGCAAAACCTGAAATCAAGGTTTTAGATGAAAATGATCAAAAAGAATCGTTGTCAACTATAAAGATAGATTGTGAAAAGTGTGGAAACGATGAAGCTGTGTGGTGGATGTTACAGACAAGAAGTGCTGATGAACCTACTACTCAATTTTACCGTTGTACAAAATGCAATAATACATGGAGAAACTACGCATAACGTTTAACTTGAGTATTTGTGGCATGTGATCAAGTTTGGTATTTTTAGCTAAAACTAGCACCTCTGATGAATGGAAAGCAGTCATCTCTGCAATTTCTACTCTAGTTGAGGAAGCAACTTTTGAATCTACTGTAGAAGGCATTACCTTTAGGGGAATGGATCCTTCTCACGTAGCGTTAATAGACATATCGTGGCCAAACTCTGCCTTTGAAAAATATGAATGTGATAGTGACATCAAGTTTGGTGTTAGAATAGACGAATTTTCTAAATTAATTAAGAGGGCTGAAAAGAACGACTCCATCGAAATTAGCATCTCAGAGGATAACATGTTGCTTGTTTCTGTGGGAAAAAACAAAAAATACAAGATGAGATTAATTGAGAGCTCAGCATCAGATACTCCACTACCAAAGATAACATATGATGCTAAGATTGCTCTAGTTTCAACCGAGTTTGATAAAATTTTAGGCGATGTACAAGTTGTATCTGATTACTTGTCCATCAGCGCATCCTCTACAAAAGCAAGTTTTTCAGGACGAGGAGATTCAGGTGAAGTATTGATAACACTAGAAAAGGGAATGGAAGAAATTCCAGAAATTTCAGTCAAGCAAGACAGCACGGCAACCTATAGTTTGGAGTATCTCAATCCGATAGTAAAAGCTGTTGGGAATACTACGGGAACTGTAATTTGTGAATACTCAACTGCAAAACCTTTAAGGATTGAATTTAAAGTTGCAAATATTGGCAGAATTTATTTCTATTTGGCACCCCGAGTAGAAAGTTAAGGATTTAAAGACTGATTAAAAGAGGTATACAGAATTGAAATTAGTTATAAAGTTTGGTGGTACGTCAATTTCTTCACCAGAGAATATACGAAGTGTCGCTAAATACGTACGATCACTATCCAAGGGAAATGAGTTAGTAATAGTGTGCTCAGCTGTGAGTGGTGTCACAGATGACCTTATACGCATCGCTAATCTTGTTCAAAAAGGAAACAAAGATTCTGCAGATAGATTGTCTAAGGCAATAATAAATAAACACAAACAACTGGCGAAGAAATTAATCAAAAACGTAAAAACCAGAAAGAAACTCTCCGAAAAAATGAATTCTGATCTTTCCGATCTTGAAGGACTTTTACATGGAATGTTTCTGCTTGGCGAGGTAACATCTAGATCATCTGATTATCTAATTTCATTTGGAGAAAGACTTTCTATTAATCTAGTTTCTTTTGCACTAGTTGATTTAGGGAGTAAATCAGTACCTCTAACAGGAAAAGAATCAGGAATTGTAACGGATTCAAATTTTGGAGAAGCAAAACTTCTTAGTGATACAACTAGACTCCGCGTATCAAAAACTTTACAAAAATACATTTCAAGAAGAACCATTCCTGTCATTGGTGGTTTTGCTGGAGCAGATCAACATGGAAACATTACTACATTTGGGAGAGGAGGCTCTGACTATACTGCGACCATTATAGCATCTTGCATTAAAGCTGATGAAGTTTGGCTTATGAGTGACGTTGATGGATTAATGACAGCTGATCCGAAGACTGTAAGTGCTGCTAAAGTCATCAAAGAGGTTTCGTATACTGAAGCAATGGAAATGGCTCTCTTTGGAGCAAAACAAATCCATCCACGTGCATTTGAACCACTATTAGAAAGAAAAATTCCACTTCGAATTCGCAGTACCTTTAACACAAAAAATGAAGGTACTCTTGTGACCGGGCATCTTCGTCCTGAAACTAAAAAAACGGTCAAATGTGTTAGTGTGATACGACATAACGGTTTGATTGATGTAAGAGGAGGAAGTATGGTTGGAGCACCTGGAACGGCTGCTACAATATTTTCAACTTTGGCAAAAGCAGGAGTTAACATTATGATGATATCTCAGAGCCCATCAGAGTCTACTATCTCAATCATAGTGAAAAAGAACGATCTTGATAGGGCAGTGAATACTCTTGAGTTGAATTTGCTTGGGAAAATAATCAAGAAGGTTGACGTTACAGCTGACGTTGCTATTGTAGCATTAGTCGGTTCTGGTATGAGAGGAACTGTAGGAGTAGCTTCAAAAATATTTTCAGCTGCAGCTAGAAAAGAAGTTAATGTCATTATGATTGCTCAAGGTTCATCCGAACTTAATCTAGCATTCGTAGTGAAGGATTCTGATTGCCAGGATGTAGTTCGATCACTACATTCCGAATTTAATCTTGGAAAATGAATTAGGAGATAATTTAAAGTTGGTTGGGAAAAAGGATTTAAGTAGACGTTTGATCTCGAAGCCATGAATAGATTCCTTGTTACATTAATAATTTTAGGTATAGTTGCTACAATAATTTCTATACCTTTAATGGCAGAACAACTTGTAGATGCTAAATCCAGAAAGAAAGTACATTTTACACAAACAGTAACTTCATCACAAGATCCGGGCCAAGGTCATGAGGATCATCAACTAGCTATCATTTTGCCACCTAATGAGGGCACAATTTATGATGGTTCATTAACATACGTAGCAAGCGAACCAGTTCAGATAGTAGTTCTACATGAAATTAGCAAAGATGATGATAAAGGCCAACCAACATGGACAGTAGATGGAAACACTGTATATGGATTGACACTTGTAGACCCCAACGCAAGTTCTGGTTCTTTTGAATTTACTGGTGCAGCCCTTGCTTTACATACGACAAATACTAACTCATTTACCACAACAGTAAGTGTAGATGGTTGGATACGAGGCCAGCCTCTCGAAGTAATCATACAATCAATCGAAGTACCACTAGAACCTACTTTTCCACTCTCAAGAGCAAACGTCCCTGCTATTATCCCAATGCATGTGGGCTTCTTTGAGGAAGAACCAGTATATTATATCATAACAGATTCAAACGACGATACACTAGCTACTCAAATAACAGAACAACAGGGTTGGCAAGTCGAAGTTGCTCCACCTTTGAGTAAAACTCCTGATACAGCATTAGATACAGTATACGTATTCACCAATGGACTTGTTGGTGATGGCATATACGGATTTCAAAGTGAAGTTTTTTCTAGCACACCAACACAGACAGATGAATATAGTGCTGTAAGATCTGTGGTTGAGGTTGATTGGGTATTAGGGAAAGAACTAGAGGTTATAGATTCTGTTGAAAAAATACTTGAAGCAGAAGAAGCAGATCGTATTAAATTAGAAAAAACTGATGTGATACTAAATACGCCACAAGTTGTTTGGCCTGATGGTCAAATGAGTGTAAAGGAAGACAAAACCTTAACAGATGATACTCCATACGGTGGGGGCCAAGTGCTTGACATTGATACTGACAATATGACTGTAACATTTGTCGCACATAGAGGATGGGGACCTGATGGGAAAACCATCTATTACATTGTGACGGATGCAACACCCACAGGTCCTGCTGACATGATGGGAGTAGTAGATGCACCCAAACTTGCACAAACATTTGCAACTGCTGCCTCTGTAGATTTGTTTCAATTTAAAAATGGAATTAAGGGTTCAGGACCACTAGGATTCCAACCTGGAATTGCTGCCTCAGCGCCTGGAGATGAAAACTATAGCCCCTTGTGGAGAATATCTTTGATTTCATGGAACGATCCTAATGTTGCATCAATTCTAGAAACTATAGACGATATTAATTCAATGAAATCTGACGATAAAATCTCTGTAGAGCTTGCACGTCCTATGAAGAGCGATCATATTGTTAACTGTCCCTTTATAGATCCCTTCCAATAGGAAATAACACCTACTTTTTCAAATAAAAGATAAATTATCTTGTAAGTAGCTCTAAGATAGTATGGTTGGGAAATTATACATCGTAGGTATTGGTCCAGGTCATCATGATCATATGACTTTTCGCGCAAAACAAGTCATAGAAGAAAGTAACACGATAGTTGGTTATGAGACATACGTTAACCTCGTACAAGATCTAATTGATGGTAAAGATGTTTACCGATATGCAATGACACAAGAAGTTGAACGAGCACATCAATGCATCGATTTAGCTAAATCTGGGAAAATTGTCTCACTAGTATCTAGTGGCGATCCTGGAATTTACGGTATGGCGGGTCTGATATATGAAATTCTTGCAAAATCGGGTTGGGATCCAAAGAATGGGCTACCGGTGGAAATAATCCCAGGTATATCTGCATTAAATTCATGCGCTTCTATAATTGGCTCTCCTCTCATGACAGACTTTGCTGTCTTGAGTATGAGTGACCTTCTAGTTCCATGGGAAATAATAGTTAAAAGAGTTGAAGCAGCAGCCAAAGGCGATTTTGTAATTGTGATCTACAACCCCTCTAGCAAAAAACGAATTCATCAGTTAGAAGACACTAGAAAAATTCTGTTAAAATACAGAAAACCTGCAACACCTGTAGCTATAATAAAAGGGGCTTTTAGAGACTCACAATCTGTTGTACTTACAGATTTAGAAAACCTTCTAAATCATTCAGAAAAATTGGGCATGATTACTACTGTTATAGTTGGTAATTCATCTACTTACAATTACAATGATTTGATGATAAATCCTCGAGGATATACATCAAAATACAAAATACAAGAACAAACAAACCCAAAGTTATAGGTCTAGTCACTATTTTTTATAGCATCAAATAATTCTTTTTTTAACTCAAGCTTATTTCTAATGGGGCTAATGATTTTAACAAGGTAATTTGCAACAGTTCGTTTTAAGTCAGATGGATGAAGTTTCTTTGCACCAAAATCCGATTCCAATTGAGAGTATTCAGTATAAATGACATTTCCTCCAAACTTTTCTGGTCGTTCTACATTCATTTCATCAAATTCATGAAAAATTACATGTCTTGAGATTTCCAACAATGGGTTTTTTTCAATATTCCCTTCTTCACACCACGCTTTATTGATCTTTGAACTAATCTCTTCATCTGAATCATGGATGAGTATTCCTGATTTTGGATCCGATTTACTCATTTTTGAGAATACTTCTTCATCTTGTTCTACAGGTGCAGATAATCCAGGAAGAAGTCTATGATGAACAGCAATTGGTACCTTCCACTTCAATTTTGGAAAAGTATCTCTTACTAACATGTGGATTTTTCTCTGGTCTATTCCTGCATGTACTATATCAAGATCCATAGCATGAATATCAACTGCCTGCATAGGAGGATAAAACAATTGGGCAAGGTCAAGTTTTTCTTTTTCTGACCTTCCCATAATAGTAAGTGTCTTCATAGTACGTGGGAGAGAGATGTGTTTTGAAAATTGCACTACTTCAGACCAGTAATCCTTTCTAGATTCATAAAGTTCTGAACCTTGAACTATCTCAACACCCGGGCAGAATAGTTTGAAGGCATCTTCGTAATACTTGGAAACTTTCCTTATTGTTTCCCAATTGCTACCAAGTTTGTTATTGATAAAAGTGTGCCAATCTGCTAGAAAGACAGTACATTTTACTCCAGCTTTGATAAAATCATTAATTTTAAAACCTGTTAGAATTAGACTTCCTAAATGTAAAAAACCGGAAACTTCAATCCCTACGTAATGCTTTGGTTTATTATTAGTTTGTAAAAGATTTGTTAATTCTTCGCTAGTAACTACCTCTTCTGTAGGATCCTTTAAAATTAGTTCAATTTTTTCTGTTACATCCAAGCCGATACAAATTTGCCACGAAACCCTATAAAGTTACGCATCAAAATCCTTTCAGTAATTTCCGTGGTCTAGTACTAAGATAAAATGCATGTGCACTAATAACAAAGCCAGAAAGAAACATCTTTGTTGCAAATATTAGATTCCAAGGTCTGTCTGGATCTGGATAAGCAATTGTTAGAGAATCTATGTCGGGGACTTTTCCATCAATAATACCTGCTGTAATTTGGGCATTCAATACCATAAAGTTGTATAATGTTTCATAAAGACAGATTACTACAAAACCTAAAAGCATAAGCTGTAACAATGACATTTTAATGCCGTGAAGACTAGTGGTCCTTTTCCATCCAATCCTAGTTACACAGTACCAGCTTACTATGGTAGAAAAGAATAGCCAAGTTATTAACTTCGCAAACTGTGGGAATGGAAATTCAGTTTTCACTAACACTTCTCCCATCACATATGTCCCGGTTTCAGCCCATTCATCGAGCATAGCAAAAACACCATACACAAAGATGCTAAACATTATAGTTGCAGAGACGTAGAATATGTATAGATAAACCTTGTATTCCGTTTGGTCCTTTTCTAAGTAAACTGTCATCTAAACGGCCCAGGCCTGATGGGTATAAAAAATTAGTCTCGAGGAACGCATAAAGTGCCTCTACATCGCACTTGTAATGTTGAAAGTTCCAATAAACAAACCATTCATTAATGAAAAGGAGCTTGAGGTCGTGCGAGCAATATTACTTAGTGGCAAACTTAGTTCTTCTAAGAACGAAGGTGGTCAGCACGTTCAGGAGTTTGAATCAGCTTTTACTTCATACGTAAGAGCTAAATATGCTGTAGCAGTTAATTCAGGTACCAGTGCATTACAAGCTGCGCTTTATACACTTGACATAAAAAAAGGTGATGAGATACTTTTACCATCCTTTGCATTTGTTGGTACTACAAACTCTGTAGTATCAACAGGCGCAAAACCTGTTTTTGTCGATATCTTAAAACAAAATTATACAATGGACCCACAAGATCTTAGAAAAAAAATTTCAAAAAAATGCAAAGCAATAATCCCAGTTCATCTATATGGAAATTTAGCCTACATTAAAGAAATATCTGAAATTGCAAAGAAACATAATTTGAAGATAATTGAAGATGCCGCACAGTCATTGGGTTCAACATATAAAGGACAACATTCAGGAACTTTTTCTGACCTTGGGTGTTTTAGCTTGTATCCAACTAAAGTAATAACAGCGGGTGAAGGGGGAGTTATTACTACTAATGACAAAAGACTAGCATCTAGACTTCGTATGATAAGAAACCAGGGGATTAAAGGTAATAACGTGAAAAGATTTGGGCTAAATTTTCGATTGTCTGAAATCAATGCTGCCATAGCAAAAATACAAATGAAAAAAATCACGAGTTATTTGATTCAACGACGTAGAAACGCTAAATTTCTTTCAGATCTTTTGGCAGATCTAGATATTAGAATCCCACATGAAAGAAAAGATGAGAAAGTGAATTGGTTTGTCTATACAATATCAACCAATAACCGAGATCGAATTATGCGGCATCTCAATTCGAAGGGAATAGGAGCAAGTGTATACTATAGAATACCTGTTCATAAGACATCATTTTACAAACAAAAAGTAAAACTACCCAATACTGATTGGGCTTCATCACACGTCCTCTCGTTGCCTGTTCATCCACAAATTACCGAACAAAATCTTCGACAGATATCAAAATTCCTACATGAAATGATAAAATGAACGCCTTAACTAATTTACTAGGAAAATTATGTGAAACACTTCTCCCAATACACGAGAATATTTATTTTGGTAATCCGAAGTCATCCCTTACCATCTGCACTCTTTCTAGTATGGATTTAATGAAACAGATATCTGAATCGGATCTAATGAAAAAAATCAATGTTGTTGGACGACTTTTATCAGAAAATAAAGGAATTGACTCGCTTATTAGACATATTATTTCAAACAAAAATATAACCACACTTCTAATTTGTGGGAAAGAAGTACGTGGTCATAATGCAGGACAATCGCTGGTTGCTTTTCATAAAAATGGGGTAGACGAAAATAATAGAATAATTTCAGCTACAAGTCCTGATCCTCTATTAACTATTACAAAAGCCGAGGTTGAGAAATTTCGTTCTCAGGTAAAAATTGTAGAAAAAATCGGAGAGATAAATTTCACAACTATAAAACAAATAATAAATTCTCTCTGAGGTTAGTAACCATTTTTCTGCCTATCTCGGTTAATTTTGTTTTTCCGTTGGTATTCTTGTAGGATGTCATCTGGCGTCATACCTAATTCTATTGATGCCTGGACTAAAAAATGCCATATATCAATAAGTTCTTCTTTTGCATCTGCTTCATTAAACGGAATTGGTTTTTTCCACCATTTCCAATTCGTCGTACGTTGCAATTCAGCAGCCTCATGAATCATGGCAGTACAAAGAGCCAAAATTTTCCCTTCCATATCTGTTGGATATCTATCCAAGTTCATGGAATCTGCTAAATCTTTCTGTAAATTGAAAATTGACTCTAGTTTATCTTCCATAACTAGAATTTCATGGAGAAGCCTATATCTTTTCAGAAACGTATCATTTTCTTATATTGGTTGAATCGTTTTTGTATTTGAGACTTGTTTAGATTAGTTAAACCACGTATTCCATAATTTTCTACAGCGAATGAACCCATAATATTTCCATATACCACTGCTTCCCGAATTGTTGAGAGCTTTGTTTTTCCTTGATTTGCTAAATATCCTATCATTGCCCCAGCAAATGAATCACCAGCACCAGTTGGATCAACTATATTTTCAAGAGAAAAGCCAGGCGAAGGGAAAATCAGATCTTCGTAGAATAGTAACGAACCATGTTCACCTTTTTTTATAATTACATATTTTGAACCCCATCCCATCATTTTTTTTGCACATTTTAACAGATTATTTTCTTTTGTCAATAGTTTTGCTTCTTCATCATTAATCACAACAGCATCCACAGATTTTATCATTTTAATTACATCTTGTTTCTTGTTTGTGATCCAGAACTCTATTGTATCACACATAGAAAATTTTACATTTTCAAATTCTTGTATTAATTTGGTATTTTGTACAGGATCATTGTTTGCAAGGTAGACAAATCTTGATTTCCTATATTCCTTAGGGATACTTGGTTTGAAAGCTCCAAGTACATTAAGCTCAGTTTTGTTAGTGGTTCTGTAAGTTAATGTTTTATCATAACTACCATCATATCTGAAAGTTTTTCCTTTCTCAATTACGAGCCCCCTTAAATTAATGAAACGCTCTAGAATACTGTAATATTTTCTTGGGAAATCGTTTCCTACAACTGCAATTAGGCCTGGTTTTACAAAAAAACTAGAAGAAATTGCTGCGAATGTAGCAGCACCACCTAGAGAATTTTTTAAAACTTTCTGAGGGGTTCTTATTGTATCTAATGCTACAGATCCAAAAACTGTGAGCATATTTTTGTGAGATTTTTACTGTATAAATTCTCTGACTTGCCCTTGTGGTGGTTCGTAATCAAATGGAATATCCAACGATGTAAATATTATATCATACTTTGTTATTACACTTACTTTTACAGACTTTGAATCATCCTTTTCATAAGCATCAAGAACTTTATTGTCAGCCGTAAATGTTCCTTCAACCAATGCTTTCCCTAAGGGCGGAACAATAAACGAATTTAACACTCCTGTTCCAAGATTCTCATCTTCAACAGTTATCACAAATTCACTTTTACCTATAGGCAGTATCAAAAGTGATGGATTCTCAACTTCTAGCTGCATGGTATAATGTGATTCTTTATCCGTTTTTTCCAAAAGTTCGCTGTCAATAACAAAAACGTGCATTTCTGATGTAAATGAATATCCTGTATAGGCAATCATTCCTATAATAATGACTATTATCACAATTGCTGCCTTTTTTGATTTTCCCACGTTTGAGTTTACAAAATTTGCTTTTAAGCAAAGAAGCAAAAAATGCAAATTAGATGTGTAAAAGTTTTGATATGTTCTTTAAGCTACTTAGAGCTACCAAAATAAATCAAAATGGGGAAAATATTTACGTGAATGGCCAAGATTAAGCTGAAATTTGGGTCAAATGAAATTGAATTAGATTCAAGAGATTTTTACTTTGACAATGAAAGTGTTGGTGAAGTTATTGCAAAATTATCTGAATATATGAATGCTGATCATGTTCGGGTAATAGAAGCAGAATCTACACCAGAAGAGACGCCTGAAGAAATAATCAAAGAAAAATACGAATCAAACGTTAACTACCTAAAATCACTGGAGGATGCTGAAATTTATGAACCAGAATTTTCAAGACCTGCACCAATATCGGCGGATCAAATTAAAGAAAAAATTCAAGTACTTACTCGGGATTCTTTTTTTGATAGTCCTAGGATAGTCTCTGAAGTTGTTGGTCAGCTCCATGAGTATGGATGGATAGCAGTACCCTTAGATGTATCAAAAGTACTCTCAAGAATGTCCTTAAGTAATGAACTTGAAAAAGAATCAAAAAATAATAGATGTTACTATTCATCAAAGCAAACTGTTTTGGCTAGTTAGTAATCTGATAACCACATATAGTATGTATATTCGTAGTTCAATTGTTCTTTATTGAAAAAAAAGCGTGAAATCCCAATCGAAATTGATGAACATTACAAGATGTTTGGGAAAGAACCTTGGGAAGTTGATTATGGTGAAAAATGCCCAGTTTGCAACGTAAGGATAGATGAATATGGATTTTGTTCTTGTGGTTCTAGCGGAGATTAAGTTTATTTTTTAATTGGATTCCTAGAATGAGAGCAATCCCTAATGCTAATGGCATAAAGAACGGAAATTCCGGAATTACTGTAGACCCAATTATATCTATTTTTCCAGAAGTCTCTGGTCTGAAATTCAACCAAACATGAGTTTCATTTGTCAGGAATTCGTGCTTGAGAATCTTTTCTTCATTAAAATATACCTCATAGGGGTTACCTAAAAGAACGAGTGGGATGATTAGTGTAATTGGATCATTATCCGCTGTGATATTAAAAAAAATCCTTTTTGTTGACTGATCTAATGTAAATGAATCCAGTTCTGCTAATGTTCTTACTGTAATTGGAAACTCTTGGTCTTCCCATTTGATATTTTTCAAAGTAACTGGTTCATCAATAACATATTCTAACAACATTTGGCATCCATGACATTTTATTCCTCCATCTAGAAACACAGGATTACTGTTTACATAAATCAAATCCACGTTATCTGCAAAGTAGAAATCGGTTTCCACTAGATATCTAAAATTCCACGTCCATCTACCATTTTCCAAAACTAGAACATCCGCTAGATCATATTTTATGAAGATGTCTTTATCTTTCGGGAAAATTGTTATTCCCAAAGGTTCTTTTTCTACTTTAGCGTATTGTATTTCATTACCATTTTCATCTGTTACAGAGAGATTGGACAAAGTTCCTTTAATTACATTAACTTGTTGAATACTAGAACTTGGCTTCACAATGTGAATCACATGAACATTATTTTGTTCGCTGATTGAAATATCAACAGTTTGTTTTGCAGGCTTTCCAATGAGTATCTGACCAAATACCTGTGTTGATGGATATGAAATTACCATTAAAATTATGATGAGCAAAATTAGCTTACGCATTTTTATTCTTCTGATATAGTAATTCGGGAAATTTTTGCCTCTTGTAATGGACAATCATTTTGGTCTCTAGGCAAATTAACTATTTTATCAGCAACTTCCATTCCTTCTATAACATCACCGAATGCAGTATATTGCTTATCAAGGAACGCACTATCAGTAGTAATTATAAAGAATTGTGAACCTGCACTGTCTGGGTCTGCTGACCTTGCCATTGAAACAACACTTCGAAGATGAGATTTCGAGTTGAATTCTGCTTTAATAGTATAGCCAGGGCCTCCTGTTCCCCAAGTAGATTTGTCCTGGGTTTTGGTATTAGGATCTCCTCCCTGAATCATGAATCCCGGAATTATTCTATGAAATAACGTACCATCATAAAAGGAGCTACCTGCTAGTTTGGTAAAATTCCTAACTGTTTCAGGCGCCAAGTCAGGAAGCAATTTAAACATTATGTTACCAAAATTAGTCTCAATAATTGCTTTTGTCATTTTCCTCTTGTTTGTCTTTAACAATAATAGTTTTTCTAACAAATAGCTTACGAGTCCACATGACGTGTATTCGTAAATTAGAATAAACAGACATATGCTTGAAGGACATTTCTTTAGAAGATGAAATAACTTTATTATTTACTTACTTTAAAATAGAAAAATTTTTTTTGTATTTTAAGTCTTGCACCACAGCAATAGTTTTAT
Organism: Nitrosopumilales archaeon; assembly: GCA_016838825.1. Classification (GTDB taxonomy): domain Archaea; phylum Thermoproteota; class Nitrososphaeria; order Nitrososphaerales; family Nitrosopumilaceae; genus JAEHKU01. The sequence continues at coordinate 18,926 of JAEHKU010000012.1, forward strand.
AGAGAACAATGGAAAAGAAGATCCGTGAATCGTGTGACACAAAGTACCCACATTAAAGAAGCAATTAACTCTCTTCTTGATAATGGCCTCACGGATAAACAAGATATCTATAGTAAGGTAGTAGCCGATCTAGGGGTTCCAAGACCAACTGTGAGACGTGTTGCTAGGGATTTACGAAATGAACTTTTGGATAAGATTAAGATTTTACAAACCGAAGTCCCAAGACCAGGATATTATGGTAATAGACAAAAAGAATCTTAGTTAATTTTTACAGTAGATAATTGCCATTAATGTTATATTTAACAAAATTTTTGAGTTAGTATGGGTTACTTGGGTAACAATCTGGCTACGATCATTGTGGCGATCTTTGCCGTAATCCTATCTGGGCTTTACTTTGTTCTTCCTGAAGTTCTAAATTTCATAATGATAGTAGCAATTAGCATAACTTGGTTTCTAGTGTTTATGTGTTGGATAGTACAGAAGGGGCAAGATTATTCCCATCGCCATGGCTCCCCAAGCGTAAAAAAGAACTGAGCCATTAATTCAGCAAACCACACAAGCACCAAAGTCTAATTTAACTTCAGATTTAACAGGATTGGATCGGGCAAAAATCCGGCTTGGCGGTGATCTGATGAGCTCAGACACAAGTAGAGATAGAATCTCTTAAGGTAGAACTTGCAAACCTGAAGACCCTAACATCTAAAAAAGATCGAAACAAATCAGTGACCTATTTACAGCAATCACAATTATGTTCCTCATGTTTTTCCTTACATGAAGGACAGCTCTCTGCCCCTCCATAATGACAGCTACAAGAACAACTGTTGTTTAATTTTTCTTTTGGCATTTAGTTGAACAAATTATACGTCATCTTAATATTTGACTTTCGTAACAGTAGGCTTGATGAAGATAATAGTAGGTATTAGTGTACCAATTTTAGTAGGATTGTTTGTTATGTTTCCATCTCCATTATCATCAGCAATGGGTATGTTACAAAACACAGAGTTCATCCCACTTGATGGCTACATTGTACTAGAGAAGAAAGTTATATCAATGCATATTCCAGCAGACAATGAACTTCCATGGGGTTTTGTTGAGGGCCAAGTTATTAATCAAGTCCAAGGTTATCCAGTGATAATCCAAATATTCAAAGACGGTGAGCCTGTGCATGTTGCACAAACAGACGTTAATCAAGATGGATCTTATGAGTATAAATTTAGAGCCAAAAGTGTCATTGGGGAACAAGTAATTAACATCTTTGAAGGAGATTATACTGTCAAAATTTTCAAGGTAGTTTATTTGAACCTTAATACTATTTCAGCTTAGAAGCAAGGGTTATTGTTTCATCAACCAGTTCATGTAGTCTAGTCTTTATTTCTCCATCAATTATCTGGCCATCTTTTATCATATCGGCAGTCATGAAAACTGCTTTTGGGTTCGTTATTACTCTAAAGTATGACATAAGTTGTGTGATCAGAGTTTGAACATCTGTAAAACCTATATTTCCAGAGGCTAAAATTGCGATACCAGCAATCTTTCCAGCAGTTTTTTTATAATTGACGTACTCAAAGAGATTTTTCAAAGCTGAGCTAAACAATGAATTGTATATTGGTGATCCTACAAGCCAGATGTCTGCTTCAGTAATGTCCTTTGTTGCTTGTTTAGTTGCTTCGTTATAGTTTCCATCTGGTCCATGGTAGTATTCAATTTGACCTTCTGAGAGATTAATGAATTTTGTATCTTCATTTTTTGATTTTGTATATTCGTATACATAACGCATCATGATCTCTGTATTTGCATTTTTGCGTGGGCTGCCTGATATTACAACAGTTTTCATAGAATGCGAAACGTTTGATATTGTATTTAAATCAAATGCGTCAAAACTGAATGTCATCAGTGTTTGTTTTTCATTAATCATACCCTGCAATTCAATATAACGGGCTCGGAGGGCTTCGATCCCTCGACCTGCAACTTAGGAGGCTACCGCGCTATCCATGTTTCGCGTCTTGTTGACTCTGCGCCACGAGCCCAGCAAACAGACATACTATAACAATTTAAGCGTAATCTAGATTTGACGCTATCATATTGCGAATTTGTTCCCACATTGTATCTTGTGTGCGATTCCATTTTTCAAAATAAACAACATCCTTCAAATCTAACCTTGGAAGCCAACCAAGAGTTTGAAGGTCAGGTTTATCTGCAAATTTACTGACGTGACCTAAGCACAGGTATGCTATTGGTAAAACATGTTCGGGTATATCTAGAACTTGTTTGAGAACCTCATTTGAAAGGATGCTAACCCAGCCCATTCCAACCTTTTCTGTTCTCGCAGCAAGCCATAAATTTTGAATCGCACAACATACACTATAGATTCCAGTTTCTGGAATACTAGATCTACCAATTACAAAGGGTCCAAACTTAGAAGGATCATAGGTAACGCAAATGTTAAGGGCAGAATCTAAAATACCTTCAAGCTTGAGTGATAGATATTTTGATTTTTTAGGCTCTTGAACAATATGAGAAGATCTTTCCTTTTCCTTATCAAATGACTCTTTAATTTTCTTCCTAGTAGTTATGTCCTTAATTAAAATAAAATTCCAAGGTTGTGAAAATCCAACAGAGGGACCATGATGCGCAGCATTCAGAACTCGAGATAGCGTTTTATCATCAATAGGTTCTGAAGTAAAGTTAGATCTTACGTCTCTTCTTGAAAAAATTGCCTTATAGAGACCATTTTTCTCCTCGTCTGTGAAATCTATGTTCATGGAAAAACAACAAAGTTTAGTGAATATTATCCTTGTTTTACTGCATTAACGTTAATAACGTGCAGAAGAAAAATCGTATTTCACGGGCCGATCGTCTAGTTGGTTAGGATACCGCCCTGACACGGCGGTGGTCGAGAGTTCAAATCTCTCTCGGCCCATTTTTATTCACATAATTCAGCAGGAAATAGAAACTAAAAATAAGCTAATTAAGTTTTGTCACAAAATCTTTTTCAATTATACTCCACGCGGATTCTACAGTAATTGTTCCTTCTGCTTCGTAGGTCAGATCTTGTCCGCTTACAATAGCAGCATATTCATCAGAAATTTGATCTGAATTTACCAACTTGAACATATTATGTAATTCTATTGATGCGTTTGGATAAAACGCAGCTCTACCTGGCATAGCAATATCTGTAGTAGAATAGCTACCAAGACCAAGATCAACCCCATTAGCTTTTAAATTATAACTAATTAGCGGAACTGTGACTGTTTTATCACTAGGATTTGTTACAAGAAATGATACCTTTAGTGTAGCACGGCCCTCTATACTATTTACATCTACAAGCTCCACGCTTGATAGTTTGATTTCTGCTTTTTCGAGTTCTGGATTATCAAGACTTGCATAATACACAAATCCTCCCAAAAGAGCAAATAATCCACCCAATGCTACATATACAATCCATTTTCCTTTGGGAATCAATAAATTTCTTGACTTCTCGTTTAACTAAAAAATGTTGTCAAGATGGAAATAGATAAAATTCGTCACATACGATGTAAAAATCATGACATTTGAACAAGCTATTGTCATCTGGCTCCATCTCATTTCCGCATCTGTTTGGGTTGGTGGTTCTATTTTCATAGGCGTAGTTCTAGCCCCACTTCTAAAGACAATGTCGGATTCATTAGAAGGAAGATTGCGAATAATGTTCCGAGTTGGACGAAGATTTAACAAAATTGCCATGCCCTCTTTGATAATTTTGATTGTCACAGGCATCTATAATTCGCAAAGCATACTAAGCAAACCAGAATTCCTTCTTGATAGTAATTATGGAATAGTTTTAGTTATTAAGATAATACTAGTGATAGCACTGATAGCAACATTTGTTGCTCATGTAAAAACAATCAGTAAAGAAAAAGAAAATAAGATCACGTCCAATCGAATGTCTAACGTAGAAATTCAGAAGATTCGTAAGAGGGTTATTATTTTAGGTCAAATTACAATAGCACTTTCTGTAGCTATATTGTTTATGGCTGCATTGTTAAACTCTGGTACTTGAGTTTGATATTTAGTTTGTTAAACTGAGAATCACTATCAATTCTTACTTCAGAATCGTGAAATTTTTTGTTGAGTAAGATAATGATAGTTTTTTAAATAATTACACTGAACTTGGATAGTGAACGGTCTTTTTATAGGAAGATTCCAACCTTTTCATCTGGGACATCTTGAAGCAATAAGATTTGGGTTATCAAAAGTAGAAAATCTTTGGGTTGGGATTGGTAGCTCCAACAAAGGTATAGAACGACGAAATCCCTTTACTGCTGATGAAAGAAAGGAGATGATATTATCCTCACTGGAAGATAAAATTTCTAGTCGTATTAAGATATACTATATCCCCGATACAGATGATCACGAACAATGGACGCATCTTATTGATTCTATTATTCCAAAATACGATTTAGTATTTTCAAATGATGATTTTACTCAAGCACTTTTTCAAAAACATGGGATCACAGTAACTCCTGTTCCACTTATGGAGAGGGAAAAGCTTTCTGCAACTAATATACGAAAGAGAGTTACAACAGATCAGAATTGGGAAGAACTTGTTCCTAATGGAACAAAGAAAGTATTAGAGAAAATAAATGCAAAAAAAAGATTGATGGTCCTTTAATTATAAATAAAGCCCTTTAATCCAAAGAATTTGGAGATTTTATTTGGAATATTTAGTAATGTTGCCGGGGCCAACAAATGTTCCTGAACGAGTAACACGCGCAATGTATACACCCATTATTAATCACAGAAGTGATGACTTTGTTGAGCTCTATGAAGACACTGTAGAAAAAACCAAAAAGGTTTTTCAAACTCAAGGCGATGCTGTATGTCTTTCAGCGTCTGGAACGGGTGCTGTTGAAGCTAGTGTTGTAAATTTAATCAAAAAAGGAGATAGAGTCATTATTCCTGTAAATGGAGAGTTTAGTAGTAGACTGGCTCAGATGTTAGAATGGGCTGGAGCCACTGTTATTAAATTAGAAACTCCACCAGGAGAAAATGCAAGCTTTGAAGATGTTAAAGAAGCATTTGATAATAACAAGAACATCAAAGCCTTCTATTGCGTTTGGAATGAAACTTCTACTGGAACTATGATCAAGTATTTAGATAAGGTCAAAGACCTTACCTCGCGAAACGATTCTTTCTATGTAGTAGATGGAGTTTCGATTGTTGGTGGCGAAGAACTCTACGTAGATAAGTGGGGCATTGATATAGCAATGACAGGTGCACAAAAAGCCTTTGCAGCACCACCAGGAATTTCTCCAATAGTAGTAAATGCTAGAGCAAAAAAGTACATGATCGAAAATCCGCCCAATACCATGTACTTCAATTTACCTCGTTATTTCAAATACTATGAAGAGTCAAAACATACTCCCTTTACGCCGGCATTACCTCTTTTGTATGCATATCGTGAAGCACTAAACATAATTCTTGAAGAAGGTCTTGATAAAAGAATCAACAGACACCGAGTTTGTTCAGATGCTTTATACTCAGGACTCGGTGCGATGGGTTTTACTCCATTTGCGAAAGAAGATTCACGCTCAACTGTAGTTATAGCATTAAATTATCTAGAGGGTCTTGAAGATAAAATATTTCGTAATACACTTGCTAACAAGTTCAGAGTTCTTGTTGCAGGCGGATTTGGAAACTTGAAAGGTAAGGTCTTTAGGGTTGGTTGTATGGGAGAAGTAAACAGATATCATGTAATGCGAACTATTTCTGCAATTTCTTCAACACTTGATATGATGGGGTACAATACAAAAACTTTAGATGCATTAAAAATAGCTGAAGAAAAATTAAAAGCCCTTTGAATTCTTGTTAACTTAATATTAGGAAATTCAAAGACGGTCTACGTTGACTTTCCAAAAGGGTACATTGATTTTAGTTGATTATACGGCTAAAGTAAAGGATACAAATGAAGTTTTTGAAACTACGAAGGAAAGTGACGCCAAGTCCAATTCAATTTATGATGCTAACATAAAATATCAACCTAAACTTATCTCGGTCGGTGAGTCGTGGGTACTTCAGGGATTAGATGATGCTTTAATGGACACTAAAGTTGGTGACAAACTTACAGTAGAAGTTTTACCAGAGAAAGGATTTGGATTAAGGGATAAAGGCAAGGTGCGTATGATTCCGTTGCGTAAGCTTGGTGATGATGCAGAAAAGGTTTCAGTTGGAGACACAATTGAAATAGACCAAAGAAAAGGAATTATTAGATTTATGGGATCCGGTAGAGTCCAAGTAGATTTTAATCATCGATATGCTGGCAAAACTATTCTTTATGACGTAAATGTACTAAAATCACTTGAAACTGATGAAGAAAAAACCATGGGAATCTTGAAAAGACATTTGCCAATAGAAGATTCCAAAATACAATTTAAGATAAATGGAAATTTTATTGATATTTCAGTACCTGAAGAGCTATTCCGTGCAGACGGATTACAAGTAATGAAACATTTCATAACAACGGATCTTTTCAAATTTATGACTAGTCTAGAAAAGGTTAATTTTGTTGAAACATATACGAATCAAAAAGTTGTCAAAAAAGAAACCCAAAGTAAGGATTCAGATTCTGTAAAAAAAACCGTTGAACAAAACGCTGTTTAATCTATATTACTCGAGTACTCTTTGCTAGCGCAAGAGCTTTTCTTTTTGTCATATTAACTTCCTTAAGAATAGTGTATCGTTCTGGCCTCAAACTTTGCGCGATTATTAGTGCCTCTGCTAAAGTTTCTGGTTTTAACCCAATCTCCTTCGCTGTTGTTGGAGCACCAACGTTCTTTAGAGTTTTAATAATTTTTTTCCAATCTTGACCTTGTAGTTTTGCCATCATAATTGCGCCAATACCACATTTTTCACCATGCAGTCCAACCCCTGGTGCCAGTTGATCTAGAGCATGAGAAAACAAATGTTCTGCACCAGAACAAGGTCGACTACTTCCTGCAATACATGAAGCCACTCCAGCACTAATTAACGCTTCAACTATGACTCTAACGTCTAATCCTTTTTTGTAAAAAACATCTGAATTTTCCATTAATATTTTAGCACTCAAAGATGCAAGACTTGCTGAATATCTACCAAAATATTCCCCGGTTTTGTCTCTACCAAGTTCCCAATCTTTCACAGCAATAATGTTTGCAACTAGATCGCCACATCCGCTTGCTAACAGTCTTCTTGGTGCTTTCCTAATTATATCAATATCAACAAAGACACCTAATGGAGCTGAAGCAACAATAGAGTGTGGCTTATCACCTTGCAAAGAAACGAAAGGACTTGCAATGCCATCGTGTGATGCTGAAGTAGGTATACTAACAAATGGCTTGTTAATATCAAATGCAATCATTTTTGCAATATCTACTGACCTACCACCGCCAATACCAATTAAGAGCGCACTTCTGTCTTTCTTTATTTTGTTTTTGAGATCTTTTATTGATCTAATATCGTTGTTTTTTGAAATATGCCATACGTACTTTACCTTTGAGGAATCTAAGGATCGCTCAATTTGTTTTTCAACTAACTTTTTCACATGAATACCTGAAATCAGTGATACTTTCCTTGGGTTATCCAGTGAACGTAGAAAATCCCCTAAATTCTTTAGATTCTTCTCTCCGATTACTATTAGCCTTGGAAGCTCCATTATGTGTAATGTCATGAGATCACTTTTTTTAATCACTACTTATCAATTTGGCCGAAAACAAAAAGTTATTTAAAAGGGCAGAACCCTGTCAAAGCATCTTAGTTAGGTGTATTATTTGTCTACTGATATTAAACAGAAAATATTGCATGGTACTACTACCGTTGGAATCAAATGTAAAGATGGTATAGTTTTATGTGCTGACATGCGAGCAAGTGCTGGCTACTTTATTGCAAATAACAATACTATGAAGATACAAAAGATAGACAAACATGCAGGAATGACTATGGCAGGAGGAGTAGCAGATGCTCAGAACATAACTGATACGCTCAGATATCATTCAAACATTCATAGAATTGAAAAGGGGGAATATCTTCCCCTAAAATCTATAGCAAGGCTAACCTCACTCATTTTCCATCAAAACCGAGGCTATCCGTTTATTGCAGACATACTGGTTGGTGGTTATGATAAAGATGGACCTTCATTATACAACATAGATTTGTTTGGTTCAGTTGATGAAAAAAAATATGTGACAACTGGAAGTGGCTCTCCAGTGGCATACGGTCTCTTAGAGACCGAATATCACGATGATCTCCCAATTGAGGAAGGAAAAGCTTTGGCATTACGCGCCGTGAAAGCTGCCATTACAAGAAACATTGGGACAGGTGATGGGATCAACGTGGCAATAATAGACAAGGATGGCTTTCGTCTATTAACTAAGGACCAAAAGAAAGCTATCATCACACTATAGTGATTTAATGCAAAGAAAACAACAACAAAGAGAGATAGTACCAGCTCAAAATATAATGACTATCATACTGCAAAGTATTCCAAAAGAAGCCGAGGTAACCAAAATAGACTATGAAGGTCCAAGAATTGCTATCTATACTAGGAAACCGAGATACTTGATGGAACATAATGAAATAATTTCTAACATGGTAAACCTTATCAAAAAACGAATAGTTATACGAACAGAAGAATCCATTAGAAAATCACAAGAAGAAGCAAGGCAATTAATTTCAGAATTAATACCAAAAGAAGCAGATCTTTGTAGCACCTTCTTTGATACGGCTACAGGTGAAGTATCAATTGAAGTAAAACGACCTTGGCTTTTACAAAATTCTGAATCATTTAATCATGCAGATGTTGTAGAAAAATCTGGATGGAAATTACGAATACGAAAGGCAACTACAATACCATCACAGACAATACAAATGATTAATTATAATCTTAAATTAGCATCTTCTGAACGAAGTAAACATCTAAAACAAACAGGAGAACAAATTTTCCGAACAAAACTTTCCCAAAAATCTGAAGTCTCTTTACTGACTTTAGGAGGATTCGGTCAAGTTGGCAGATCCTGTATGCTCTTAACTACTACTGATAGTAAAATTTTGATAGACTGTGGGATCAATCCTGGAGCCAGAAGTTCAATGGAAGCATTTCCACGACTTGATTGGGCAAATATTACTCTTGATGATCTTAATGCTGTTGTCATAGGTCATGCTCATTTGGATCACACTGGATTTTTGCCCGTACTTTGTAAATATGGTTACAAAGGACCCATCTATTGTACAGAGCCTACTCTTCCAATGATGAATCTTATCCAACTTGATGCCATTAAGGTAGCTGCAGCACAAGGAAGAGTTCCTCTATACGCTGAAAAAGATGTGAAACAGATCATGAAACAAACAATCACTCTGCCATACGGAACTGTTACAGATATTTCACCCGACATTAAACTGGTTCTTTCTAACGCTGGTCATATACTGGGTTCTGCAACATGTCACTTTCATGTTGGAAATGGTGACCACAACTTTGTTTATACTGGCGACTTAAAATACGGCCGAACTACTTTATTTGAAAGTGCAGTATCTAACTATCCACGAGTAGAAACGCTACTAATTGAGAGCACGTATGGTGCTAAGGAAGACATAATGCCAACAAGATTTGAGGTAGAGTCAGCCTTTATCAATTCAGTAAATGCAACGCTTAAGGATGGAGGCAAAGTACTAATTCCAATTCCTGCGGTTGGTCGTGCACAGGAACTCTTGATGGTAATAGACCAATACATGAAAGCAGGAAAGTTGATGGAATCTCCAGTGTTTATGGAAGGCATGATCTTAGAAGCTACATCAATTCATGAAGCATACCCAGAATACTTGGCTCGCGATCTAAGGCAGAAGATATTAGAAACTGATGATAATCCGTTTGACTCAGAATATTTTACTAATATTGAACATGCCGATGGTAGGGAAGAGCCCTTACGAGAAAATTCACCTTGCATTATTATTGCAACTTCTGGAATGCTAGAAGGAGGTCCTGTTTTAGATTATTTCAAAAATATTGCTCCTGAAAAAAAGAATAAGATTTTGTTTGTTTCTTATCAAGTTAATGGTACTCTAGGGCGTAGAGTACTAGATGGGGCAACACAAGTTACTATACTTGGAAGAGAAGGAAAAATTGAAGTAGTGAACATAAATGCTGGCATAGAAAAACTAGATGGATTCAGTGGACATAGTGATTACAATCAGTTGCTAAACTTTGTACATAGGTTACGTCCTAAACTTAGAAGAGTTCTTGTAAACCATGGGGAAAGAAGGAAATCAGAAAATCTCGCAATATCGATTCGTAGAATGTTTAGAATCCCAACAACTTATCCTCATGTTCAAGAAGCTATAAAGCTATTTTAGATCGTACTCTGCTCTCCAAATTTTTACGCTTGGTGGAGTAACAATGATTCTCTCTTCTCCCAACCTTGCAATGTCAGCACCAGAGCCTTTTATGTAAGTATACAACTCTGAAACTAACTTTCGTAACTCAGTTACATCTTTTTGTGCTAACGGAGTAACTCTAAGAACTAAAATCATATTCTTTTTAATGTCTTCCTTTATGGCATGTATATCACTTACATCACGAATTGTTATCGCTTTCAAATAGGTGGGATTTTGCTGTTTTTGCATTGGTGTAAGGGGACTTTCTTCCTCAAAAAGTCTTTCTGGTCAACCCAACTTTACACAAAAGCTAGACTAAATCCTGAATCGTAAATAGGAAGACTCGTGTGAAGTAGTTGAAGCAACCTCCGTTCTTGTCTCATCCTTCTCGATTATGACTAAACTTTCTTGGTCTTTAGGGGCATCAGAATATCTTAGTGTTACTGCAGCTGACATCTTTACATGGGATTCTGCATCCACACCACGAAGCAAAGAAGTTGGACCAACGTATTCTTTTGCCTCAAGTAAAATATCATTACTAAGAGCTAGTGATCTGATAATTTCATTTTCACCCTTGTTTCTTCCTATGACTAACTTTGTTTTTTCACTAAATCTAAAATGCCTTCCAACTTTTAACAAATCGATATCATTTGTTGTTGGTGTATCCACATGTTTGAAAAGATCCTTTGCTCTTTTTGCAAATGCTGGATCGGTAAGTAAACAACCACCACCAGCATTTGGTGGATCTTCAATTTCATATTCTTTTGCTAAAATTAGCTGTTTTTTTCGGCTTCTACCACGAATCTTACCTAGGTTCTCTCTTTTGATTAGGTTATTTTTTTCTGGTTCTGTACAAGGAAGCAAAGCGGCTGATAATGGTCTCACTATTTTTCCTTCAAGACCAGCTTCTTTCTCAATAATTTTCAATGCAGGAGCATGTTGACTCATTGGTCTTTGTCCTAGAACTTCACCTGAAATTATAAACTCCGCACCAATTTCTTCCATATGTTTTTTTGCAGCTTTAAACATCATT